>CAYNNS010000012.1:0-22144 GCA_964398345.1 uncultured Gemmatimonas sp.
ACCTTATAACAATGTTGTTCGAGTCACGATTCAGGCCCTGGCCGCCGGGTTAGGGGAGCAGGCCTCGCTCGAAGCGCTGGCCCGCTTCCCGGCCGCGGCCGACTCGCTCTATCAAGCCGCGTTCCAGGCTCTCGGCGAGCGCCAGGCGCCCGAAGTCCGCTGGCGCCTCCTCAGCGGTCGCGCCGCCCTGCGGCAGCAGCAGGGCGCGCTCGAGCCGGCGGCTCGCGACTTGCGCGCCGCGATCGTGGAGCTGGAGCGCAGCGGCCGCTCCCTGGCCCTGGTTGAGCGCCGCTCGGGATTCTTTGCCGACAAGTGGGAGGTATACGCACGGCTGGCGACGCTCGAACGGGAGCGGGGGCGGCTCGCCGAGGCCTTCGCCTTGAGCGAGCAGCTTCGCGGTCGCGAAATGCTCGAGCTGCTCGCCCAGGGCCGGGTGACCGTCCCGGCGGGGGCGGCGCCGGAGCTGCTGGAACGCGAGCAGGATCTCCGGCGCCGCATCGCGGAGCTGACCAGCGAGGTGGTGGGCAGCAGCGACGGACCCCGGACCCTGCGCGGCCCGGACCTCACGCGCGGGAGCGGCATCGCCTCGGAGGCGCTGCTCCGCGCCCAACGGGAATACGCCGACCTGCTGGTCGAGCTGAGAGAGGCGGCTCCCCGTCATGCGGCCCTCCTCTCGCCCGAGCCGGCGGCGCCGCGCGCCGTGGCAGCGCAGCTCGCCGGAGACGAAGCGCTGGTGGAGTACCTCCTCACGGAAACCGGCACGACGGCGTTTCTCATCACCCGGGATACCGTACTCGCGATCGCGCTCGGGATCGGTCGTCACGAGCTGGCGAGCCTGGTGGATTTTGCGCGGGGGACGCTGGAGCCGCGCGGCATTCCCCGGGTGGATTCGCTCTGGCGCGGCCCGCTGCGCCGGCTGTATCGGGAGCTGATCGGCCCGCTGGAGGCGACGGGGCTGCTCGCCGGCAAGACCCGGCTCACGCTGGTTCCTCACGGCGAGCTGCACCTCCTGCCGTTTGCGGCCCTGCTCGACGGCGCAACCGGGCAGTACCTGATCGAGCGCTATGAGCTCGCGGTGACTCCCTCGGCGACGCTCTGGCTCGCGCTGCACCAGCGGACCGCGAAGCCCGCGGCGGGCGTGCTGGCGCTGGCGCCCAAGCCCGAGACCCTGCCCGCAACGCGCGACGAGGTCGCGGCGATCGCCCGCGCGAGTGGACCCGGGGCGCGGGTGCTCACCGGGAGCTCGGCGAGCGAAGCCGAATTCCGCCGAGTGGCCCCCGGTCAGCGGATCATTCATCTCGCCACCTACGGCGTGCTCAACCAGCGTAACCCGCTCTTCTCGTTTGTCCTGCTGGCGCCGGGCGGCGGCGAGGACGGCCGCCTCGAGGTGCATGAGATCTTCGGCCTCGAGCTGAACGCGGACCTCGTGGTGCTCTCGGCCTGTCAGACCGCACTGGGCTCCGGTGCGCTCGCCGACGTTCCCGCGGGGGACGACTGGATCGGGCTGGTCGGGGCGTTTCTGCACGCGGGCGCGGCGCGGGTGATGGCAACGCTCTGGCCGGTGCGGGACCGCGCAACCGCCTCACTCATGGAGCGCTTCTATCAGCGCTTTGCCGGCGGCGCCGGCGCCGCAACCGCGCTGGCCGCGGCACAGCGAAGCCTTCTCAGGGATCGGACGACGTCTCCTCCCTACTATTGGGCCGGCTTCGAGCTGGTCGGTGCACGATGAGTGCGAACACCCTGCGACTCCTGGCGGCGGCGGCGCTCTACGGAATCGTCGGGTGCAGCACCGACTCCACGGCACCCGCTCCTCCGCCCGCTTCTCCGGTGCTGGTGTCCAATCCGGTGGGCGTCGCGGCGATTCAGACGGACGGGCGTTCCCACCTGGTCTCCGGTGCCGTGTCGTACGTCTCCTTGCCCTCGGGGACTGTCCCGTCCGGGGCCGCCGCGCTCATCCGGAACAAAACCCGAGGTACGACCGCCGAGGTGTTTCTGTTCGCGGGCGGTTTCGACCCGGTCGCCGTAGCGGCCGATGCGGGTGAGACCATCGAGCTGGACGTGCGCAGCACCGGCGGAAGCAGGTTACTGCTCTCGACCACGAAGGTGCCTGCCAGGCTCCGTCCCATCATCGTGCGCACGACCCCGCCGGTGCGGAAGCGCGACGTCCCGCTCAATTCCACCTTCCTGGTGGTCTTCAGCGAGCCGATGAACCCGGCCACACTCGGTCCCGGAAGCATCGAGGTGGTGGGTCCCTCCGGTGCCGTGAGCGGGAGGATCCAGGTCGGCTCCAGCGGCACGCAAGCCGAATTCATCCCCGCGGCGCAACTGGCCGCCGGTTCGACGTACCACCTGGTCGTCACCACGGCTGTCGCGGACCTGAGTGGCGATCACCTGGAGCAGCAGCTCGAATCGGAGCTCACCACGGCGAGCACCGCGCCGTCCGGGTTGAGCCAGATAGCCTTCTCCGACTGCGCGGTGTCCCAGTGCGCCCTCTTCGTGATGAGAGCCGACGGTTCCGGGGAAACCCAGCTCACAACCGGATCGGCGCGTTATCCGGTCTGGTCACCGGATGGGAGCAAGCTCGCCTACTTCAGCGTGCTCTCCTGCACGCTTACCGGCGGCGCCTGCGTGGACGACATCTATACGGTCCATGCCGACGGCTCGGACGTCGCCAGGCTCACGCACTTCAGCGAGCAGAACTCCGCGGCCAGGAACCCCTCCTGGTCTCCCGACGGCACCCGGATCGTATTCTCGGTCAGCGAGCGGAATGCGGCGGGTCAGACGCTCCGGACCCGGCTGTATTTCGTCAACGCCGACGGCTCGGGGCTGGCGCCCCTCACGGACCCGGCGGCGGGCGGGGCCGACGACATGCCCGCGTGGTCACCGGATGGAAGCAAGATCGCCTTCATCAGCAACCGCAACGGCGGTGTGCTCCACATCTTCGTGATGAACAGCAATGGGTCCAATCCGGTGCAGCTCACGGCCGGCCCTACCCCGGACATCTTGCCCCGCTGGTCGCCGGACAGTGTCCGCATTGCCTTCAGTCGCGTGCTGGAAGGATCCGTGACGTACCAGGTGTACGTGATGAACGCGGATGGCTCGGGCCAAGTACCGCTTACGCCGCCACCTGATTCGGACTCCTCGCCTACCTGGTCACCGGACGGAAGCCATCTGGCCTTTGTGAGAGTTATCAACGGTGCCCGGGACCTGGTCGTGATGAGACCGACTCCTGGAGCCCCGATCATTTCGCTGCTCGTTGGTTCGATCGAGGGACCCGCGTGGTCCCCGTTCGGGACCGTGCCACCGTTCCCCTGAGAAAATTGCAGGAGGCCTTATGCAGAGAGCGACTCGTTCCTCCGGTTGGCGCTATTCCCTCTACCAGCTGCTCGCCCTGGTCATCGTCGGCGCCTGCGCCGAGGACAAGATGGTCACGCCGCCGCCGGCACCGCCACCACCGCCACCGGCACCCCCGGCCCAGGCCACGGTCGTGGTGAGCATCATCACCACCGGGAGCCAACCCGACGATTTCTATGACCTGCTGGTGGACGGAGCGCTCTGGAACAAGCTGAGCTCCAACGTCCAGTTCGAGATGCCGCTCCCCCCGGGCAAGCACACGCTCGAGCTCGCCGATCTGGCCAGCAACTGCAGGGCGACTCTGGGCACGCGCTTCTCTTTGGAGCTTGCCAGCAGTTCGCGCAGCGCGGTCAGCTTCTTTGTCGTCTGCCCGAAGCTCGCCACGCTCGACATCTCAGTGGCCACCACCGGGGTCACGCTCGATCCCGACGGCTATCAGCTCAGCGTGGACGCGCTGAACATCGGGACCGTCGGCCTTCAGGATCACGTGCACCTCGATCACCTCTGGCCCGCGCCGTACGCCGTCCTGATCTCGGGAGTTGCGGTGAACTGTAGCGACCCATCGGGGTCTACTCGGGCCATCACCTTAGGGGATGGTCAAGCCGCGGCGGTGAGCTTCGCGATTTCGTGTCAGCCGCGGCCGGACGACACTCCCGGCCCGAAAATGGTCGTCTCGAGCAGCTACTCCGGCAACGACAACGATCTGGAGATGATCGATCTCGTGGGAGGCCAGCGGCAGCGGCTCACAGATGATCTCGGCGACGACCAGGCACCCGACTTTTCGCCCGACGGCAACAAGATTCTCTTCGTGTTCTGGCAGCCGGCTCTGCACACTTCCCAGCTCAAGATCATGGACCGCGCGACCCGCGAGGAAACTACCCTGCCGACGGCGGGGCCAGTCGAGCGGGCCGTCTGGTCACCCGACGGGTCGCAGATCGCTTTCGTGCGGTCGGGGAGTATCTACCTCATGTCGGCGGACGGGTCCAACGAGCGCAGGCTGACCAGCGGGCACAACGATCACGATCCCTACTGGTCGCCCAGCGGCAGCCAGCTCGCCATGTCGCGCGATCAGAGCGTGGCGCTGGTGCGGGTCGCGGACGGCGGTGTCACGACGCTTGTGCAGAACCGGCTGGCGGGGCCGTGGGCTCCCGATGGCCGCCACCTCGTCGTGAACATTCTCGAATGCGACCCGTATTACGGCTGCATTTATGGCCTGGTCTCATCGGACCTGGCCATCCTCGATGTCGGTTCCAAGAGCGAGCTGCGACTGACTTATACGCCCTACGTGCCCGAGTGGTCGCCGGTCTGGTCGCCGGATGGCCAGTGGGTCTATTACATCAGCGCCGAGAGCGGCAACCCGGACGTGTTCAAGGCCGCGCTGGGCGGCGGCGGGCCGGTGAACCTGACCAATTCCACCTCGCTCAGTGAGAATTGGGTGACGCTCGGGTTGGTGGGAGCGCCTGCGGCTTCCCGGAGCGGGTTACGCCGGCGCCCCTGAGGTCGCGGGCAAACCGTGAGCGCTCGTTCCATCGCGGCGACCCAGACGGGAGTGTCGGTGCTCACCTACGAGCGGAAGCCATGACAGAGGGCAGAGAGAGTCTGAGGCTTGGACCAGAGCACGACGACGTCGACGCCCCGGTTCGGCTGCCGAGTGGAGTCGGCGAGGGCCTGGCCGGTCCAAGTCGCCTGGAACGGCAGGGGAGCGAGAGTCACCACCGACGCACCCGCCTCGCAGTTCAGTTCTTCTCGAGCTCCATCAGTAACGCGCTGACGGCAGGGTCGGGACCGCGGCCATGTTCGCGCCGGATCAGCTCCACATAGCCCCGGCCGAGCTGCAGCGCGGCGGAGCGATCCCCTCGCTGGCTGAGACAGCGCAGCAATCCCAGCATGGCCGTGGCGCTGAGCGGATCCACCGCGACCAGCTTGCGCCAGCTCTCGATGGCGCCGTCGACCTGGCCGCCGTCCTGTTGCTGGCGCGCCAGGCGCTCCAGAGTGGACCGGTATAACCCGGCCAGCCGGCCGCGCTCGGTCTCCATCCAGCTCTCGAACTCCGGCGCGCCCGTCAGGTAGAACCCGTCCGCGAAGGTTCCCCGGTAGAGCCGCACCGCCTCCGCCAGCTCGCCGCGTTCGAGGGCGTTCAGGAACTCCATCACGTCCACGGCTAACACGTGGTGGTTGATGCGCAGCGGGTCAGGCCCGACCACGAGGGACTCGTCCCGTTCCTTCCGCAGGGAGTAGATCAACTGCTCCAGGGCGTGCCTGGCCTTGGCTTCGGTGGTGTCGGGCCAGAGGATGGCGACGATCTTGTCGCGGGTCAGGCCGCGCTTGCCGGCCCCGGCCAGGAGGGCCAGGAGGGCCAGACGGCGGCGCTGCAGCGGCAGGGGGGTCCCGCTATCGCCCGCAAGCACCAGCGCCCCAAGCGTTTCCAGACGCAGCATGAGCTTCCTGTGAGGACCGGGTGAGCCGGGGCTGAGGACGCCGTCCCATACTACCGGCCGTGCGTAACCCGTCAAGCGGCTTCGGTGCGTCATGCTGACGCTGGCAGTGCCGCGCCCCCGCCTTGCTGGATTCCGGGCGCGGCGGCAAGATAGTCGCGTTCCCACAGGGCGCTTCGTGGGCGATCCTCTGGAAGTGCTGCAGGCGGCCCTCGCGGGCCGCTATCGGCTGGACCGGCTGGTGGGTGAGGGCGGGATGGGGGTGGTGTATCACGCCCACGACCTCAAGCACGACCGGGCCGTCGCCATCAAGGTGTTGCGCCCCGGCGTGGCCGCCCTGCTCGGCCCCGAGCGCTTCCTCCGCGAAATCGGCATCGCGGCGCAGCTGCGCCATCCGCACATCGTCCCGCTCTACGACTCGGGCGAGGCGGAGGGCCTGCTCTACTACGTGATGCCCTACGTGAGCGGGGAGACGCTGCGCGCCCGGCTGGACCGGGACGGCCGGCTGCCGCCCGACGAAGCCGTCGCCATAACCCGCCAGATCGCCAGCGCCCTCGCCCACGCCCACGCGCGCGGGGTGATCCACCGCGACATCAAGCCCACCAACGTGCTGCTGAGCGAAGGCTTCGCCCTGGTGGCCGACTTCGGCATCGCCCGGGCGATCAGCACGCCGAGCGGAGCGGAGATCTCCTCGGTCGGGCTGCCGATCGGGACGCCGCGCTACATGTCCCCCGAGCAGGCGATGGGGTCGCCCGGCGTCGACGGGCGCAGCGACCTCTACTCGCTCGGCTGCGTGCTGCACGAAATGCTGCTCGGCGTGTCGCCGCGGGACCATCCCGCGCCCGATCGCGAGGGACGGCAGAGCCCGGCGCGCCAGGTGCCGGCGGAATTGACGGCGGTGCTGGAGCGCTGCCTGGCGCTCGATCCCGCGCGCCGTTACGCCAGCGCAGAGGACCTGCTCACCGGGTTAGGCGGTCCGACCGCGGTGCGGCCCCGTGCGCGGCGACTGGCGGTCGCAGTGGTAACGCTGGCGCTCACCGCCCTAGCGGCGTGGGCGATCGCCCGGTCCGGGGCCCTCGGTGGGTTCGGCAGTGCCGCGCCGCTCGACACCACGCGCTACGCCGTCTTCCCCTTCGAGCAGGCGGCCGGCGCGCCCGCCTACCCCGCCGACGTGACGCTGCGCAACGCGCTGGCCCGCTGGAGCGGGATCAGTGTGGTGGGGGGCGTCGAAGTGGGCGAAGCGCTCAAGAGTGCGGGAACGCAACCGCTGGATCGCGCCCTGGCGAATCGCATCGCGACCCGGCTGGGGGCCGGGCGGATTGTGCGGGGTCAGATCGTGCTGTCCGGCGATTCGGTGCAGGTCGAAGCTCTGGTGTTCGACACCCGGCAGAACGTGGTCCTGGTGGGCCGCACGGTGCGGGTGCCCAAGAGCCTGACCGGCGCGGAGCTCGTCATCCCCGGCCTGGCCGATTCCCTGCTCTTCCGCGGGGCGATGCCGGTCGAGCACTTCTATGCGCCCGCGGGAACGCGCTCGGTCGCGGCGCTCTGGGAGTTCATCCGGGGCCGTGACGCCGTGGGCCGCTGGGACCTGGCCGCCGCCGACAGCGGCTTCGGACGCGCGCTGTCGCTCGACTCGGCGTTCGCGCGCTCGGCGCTGTGGCTGGCCCAGGTTCGCATGTGGCAGAGCCAGCCGGCGCGCACCTGGCGCGCATCGGCAACCCGCGCGCTGAGCGGCGCGGCGGCGCTCGGCACCCGAGACAGCGCGCTGGCCGCGGTGCTCGAGCAGGCGGCCGAAGGAGACTACGCCCGGGCGTGTCCCGGCTGGCTCGAGCTAACCCGCAAGTGGCCCGGGGAGTTCCCGGTCTGGTACGGCGCCGCCAACTGCCTGGGCCGCGATGGGGGCGTGTTACGGAGTCCCCTTAGTCCCAGCGGCTGGACCTTCCGCAGCAGTTATCAGCAGGTCCAGCTCGCGTGGCGCAAGGCCTTCGGCCTGCTGCCCGCCATCTACCGCGATTACCGGGGCGGCGGCCTGGGCAGCTCCTCCTGGCTGCTGTGGACTTCGCCGACGCGAGCCCGGGCCGGATCGGCGATCGCACCCGACACCGGCCTCTTCCTGAGCTACCCGTCCTGGGACGGCGACAGCCTAGCCTTCTTTCCGAGGCGTCTCGCCGAGTTCACGCAGGCGAAAGTGCTCCGGCCCGGCTCGGTGCGCGAGGCGGTAACCCGGCAGCGGCTGGCGTTCTATGACCTGGCCACCGAATGGGCCAGCGCCGACCCGCAGAACGTGGAGGCACGCGAGGCCGTCGCACTCGCGCTCTGGTCGCTGGGCAACCCTTCCGCGATCGACAGTGTGCGCGCCACGCGTGCCGCGGCGCGCTCGCCGAGCGATCGCGTCCGGCTTGGCGTCTCTGAAGTCCTGATGCGGATCCTCGGCGCCGCGAGCGATCCGGTCCAGGTGCGGTTGGCTCGAGCGATCGCGGACTCGGTGCTCGCCTTGCGGGGTGCGGCGCCCGACATCGATCCGTGGGACCTGGCGACTGTCGCGGCGCTGACCGGACGCGCCGCAGCCTCGGCTCAGCTGATCCGGCTCGCCAGTCCTCGAACGATGTGGCAGCTGCCTCCAGCGGTAGGCAGTGACGCGCTGGCTTTGCTCGCCTTCGCGGCGCTGGGCGGACCGCTGGACAGTCTCAGGTCATTGGAGAGTCATGTCGCCGATGGCATTGCCAGTGGAGTCGAGAGCAACCGCCGGGACTTCGTAAAACGGGAATGGCTCGGCCGGCCGCTGTCCCTGGTTGCCCTCGACGTCCGGCTGCCGTCGCTCGCCTCACTCGAAAACGCCGGGGACTATCTGATCGACGCGGAAGGTGCGCTGGCCCGCCGCGACTCCGCGACTACCCGGGGGCTACTGGCACGCGCGGCGGCAAGCCGATCGGGGTTCGCCCCAGCCGAGATCGGCTTCGAAGCCATTCTTCCCGAGGGTCGCTTGTTCGCCGCAATGCGGGATCGCAAAGCCGCGACTGCCCTGCTCGACCCTACCCTACGTGATCTGCTCCACGTTCCCCTGCAGCAGGTGAGTAACCCGGTGGGTGCAGCCCTGCTGACGCGCAGCTTCGCGTTTCGGGCAGACCTCGCCAGCGACGTAAAGGACACCGCTACTGCCAGACGCTGGGCCAGGGCCGTCGCAGTGCTCTGGTCCGACGCGGATCCCTATCTCAAGCCGGTTGTGGAACGCATGCAGCGTCTCGCCGGCGCCACCCCCTAACCAGGAGCACGCCATGTCGGCCAAGGGTCTTTTTCTGTGTGTAGCGCTCACGGCGGCTGGTGCCATCGCCTGTCAATCCGGTAAGGTCACCACCCAGCGGCCCGAGTGCCCGCGGGACGTGATCTGGATTCCGCGCGACAGCGTCCTGACTGCCTCGACCGTCATCGCCGCATCGGGGGCAATCAGCATGGTCCCCGAATACCACGACTGCCAGCGGTTCCTCAACGGAAACAAGAGCGCGTTCGGCCCCATGGTCGCCATCTTCGCGAGCTCCGGGCTCGACAGCGCCAGCGACCCGGTCGTTCCCACCTCGCCAGCCGCGGTGACGATTACCGGACGAGACCAGAAGGCCGCGGCAACCATCCTCGACTACGACGCGCCCTACGACCAGCTCCACATCGAGAATGGCATCAACTGCCTGTACATGGGAACCGAGAACGGCAACTGGAAGGCGCGAATCGTCAGGGTCCAGAACGATACCACCTGCCTCAAGCCTTCGGCTGGGGTTCCCGGCGGCGTCTTTCTCAAAGTGCAGGTCGTGGCCGGGCCCAAGGACATTCCCGCGGTCGCCCGTTGGGATTGGTCTGAAGACAACAAGCAGCACTACATCGGGATCCGCTGCGGCACGCGTTGGTGCGAAGTGTTCAATCCGAATATCGATGCGGTGCATTCGCCGAGCTACGCGGGGGCTGACCAGGTGGCCAACAAGGGCCTGTACGACGAGCAGAACCTGGCCGTCACGGCAGCGGCCGGCCCTGACCTGATTCCTGGTGGAGTCGTGGGGACGATCTTCCCCATCGGCCGGCTCGAACAGAATACCGAAGCCGATTTCCAGGGCAGGTGGAAGGAAGTCGCCATGGTGTCGCTGGCCAGTCAATTGGAACCGTACAAGCACAAGTTCAACTTCGTTCCAGGGATCGCCCCGGAGGCCAACAGCAGAATCTCCATGTGCAAGGGAACGGCCGAGGCCTGCGGCGTCCCCCCGGCCAACGTCAACAAGTGCGACAACACCCTCGATCCCTGGTGGGCAAAGATTGTCTCGGGCGCGACCACCCAGTATCGCTGCGTGGTCCGGCGGACCCACAGCGGCGTCCCGATTCCGGGGGCGGTGCGCTGGCGTTGGCAGAACACCGACGAAGACATGTGGGTCCGCTGTCCGGCGGGATGCTGCGAGATCACCTGAAAATGAGCGGGAGATGAGCGGGGGTTGAGCGCCCGGTGATGCCCTCGCACGACTTTGAGTGGCGAACGACAGCGGCGGGTGCGCTCCCGCCGCCGCCACAGAAGGAGGCCTTATGCGCACCGCGATTCGTCCCAACGGCTGGTTCCGGATCTCGCTCCCCCTCGTACTCTCCCTGCTGGTCGCCGGGGCCTGTAACGAGGAGAAACTGGTCACGCCGCCACCTCCGCCCCCGCCGGAAACACCGCCGGCGCAGGCCACGGTCCTGGTCACCATCATCACCACCGGAAGTCAGCCCGACGACTTCTATGACCTGCAGGTGGACGGGACCTACTGGAACAAACTCCCCGCCAACACCGAGTTCGAGCTGCCGCTGCCGGCGGGGACGCACACCCTGAAGCTCGTCGATCTGGCGGACAACTGCAGCATTCCGCTGGGCAACAGCCTCGCGCTGACGCTGACGGCCGGCGGGCACAGCGCGGCGACCTTTACTGTCAGCTGCCCCAAGTTCGCTTCGCTCGACATCTCGGTAGCTACCACCGGCATTTCGCTCGATCCGGACGGGTATCAGCTCAGCATGGACACGCTGAATATCGGGCCCTTCGGACTTCAGGATCACGTCCACCTCGACCGCGTTGCGCCCGGGATCTACATCGTCCGGCTCGCGGGCGTGGCGGTGAACTGCGGCGATCCGCAGGGGTCCACTCGGACGATCAGTGTGGCCGAGGGGTCGGCGACGAGCGTGAGCTTCGTGATAACGTGCGAGCCACGGCCGGACGACACGCCCGGCGCGAAGCTCGTCGTGTCCAGCAACAAATCCGGCAGCGACGATGACCTGGAGATCATCGACCTCGCGGGAGGCCAGCGCCAGCGGCTCACCGACGACGTGGGAGACGACCAGGCACCCGAGTTCTCGCCGGATGGCAACAAGATCCTGTTCATCTCCTGGCAGCCGGCGCTGCATACCAGCAAGGTGAAGATCCTGGACCGCGCGACCCGCGCGGAAACCACGCTGCCAACGCAAGGCCAGGTCGACCGAGCCACCTGGTCTCCCGACGGATCACAGATCGCGTTCGTCCGCTCCGGCAAGATCTACCTGATGGCGGCGGACGGATCCAACGAGCGACAGCTCACCTTCGGCAATAACGATCGCGATCCCTACTGGTCTCCCGATGGGAGCCAGATTGTGATCTCGCGCGACCAGAGCGTCATCGTGGTCAAAGTTGCCGATCGCACCTGGACGACGCTGGCCACGTACCGCCTCGCCGGCCCCTGGGCGCCGGACGGCCACCACATCCTGGTGAACATTCTGGAGTGCGACTACTACTGCTACTATGGCGGCCCCAGCCCTTCCGACCTTGCCATCCTCGATGTCGACTCGAGGGTCGAGGTGCGGCTCACCCAGACGCCCTTGGTGCCGGAGTGGTCGCCGGTCTGGTCACCGGATGGTAAGGCGGTCTACTACATCACGACGCAGAACGGCAACCAGGACGTCTTCGTGGCGGCCTTGAGCGGTGGGGATCCGGTGAATCTGACCAACTCCAGCTCGATCGCCGAACAGTGGGTGACCCTCGGACAGGTGGGCGGGACCGCGGCCTTGCGGAGCGCGCCGCGGAGCCGGCGTCCCTAAGGCCGTTTGGCAATGATGCTGCGGACCGTATCGCGCAGGGCCCGGAGGATTCCCGTCACTCCGGGCTCCTGCACGAGGTTCCGGGTTTCGAGCGGATCGCTCTCCTCGTCATAAAGCAGGCCCAGGGTGTCGCCCGGGCTCCAGAGATAGCGGTAGCGGCCCAGCCGGGCGCTCGCCATCCCACCGTGGCTCACCGGATACCACTTCGGCAGGTTGCGCGCGAAGCTGACCGAGGCGACCACGGCGACCGGGGCCGCGGGCTCGCCGCGCCAGTAGCGCCCTAACCCGGGGCCCGGAAAGGGGCTGCTCCGGCCGAGCAGCTCCAGGATGGTCGCGGGCAGGGCGCTGAGGCTCACCGGGTCGGCGATCCGGCGGGCGGGCACATGACCCGGCCACAGCACGATCAGCGGTACGTGGACAGAAGGGGCATACAGGCTGTTGCCGTGACCCATGAGCCCGTGCTCGTGGAATTCCTCGCCGTGGTCCCCCACCACCACGACCAGCGTGTTGGCCAGACTGCGGCGCACCCGCAGCGAGTCGAGCAGCGCGCCGAGCTGCTGCTCGAGATAGGCGATGGCCGCTTCATAGGCTCGGCGGCTCGTCCCGACCACCTGGGGCGACCACGACCCCGGCACCACGATCCGAGGGCGGCGGGGCTGGTCGGGAAGCCAGCGGCTCCAGAAGGGCTCGGGCGGGTAATAGGGCGCGTGCGCATCGAAGTAATTGAGAAAGGCGAACCAGGGCCGCTCGGCGCTGCGCCCGTCGAGCCAGCGGAGCAGGCGGTGGTTGAGCTCCGCCGCGGCGATCCGGCCCGGATAGTCGCCGGGGGCCGGGTGGCGCAGCCGCCTCCAGAGCGCGACGGCCCCCTGCGCCAGCGCGGTCCAGCGCAGGGCCTGCGCCCCGCTCAGCGCGTAGTCGTCGTAGCGCGCGAAGCCGCGGTCCAGTCCGGTTTCCGCGCTGGCGTATTCGGTATTGGCCACCATGCCCAGCGTGGCATAACCCGCGGCGCCGAGCACTTCGGCGAGGGTCGGGAAGCGGCGGTCGAGGCGGCGCTGCCAGTCGATCGACAGCTCGTGGGCCCGGTGCCCGGTGAAGAAGCTCGCGTGGGACGGTGCGGTCCAGGGGGCAGCCGAGTAAGCCTGGTCGAAGACGGCGCCCTGGGCGCCGATGGCGTCGAGGTTGGGGGACGGGCTGGGCTTGCCGCCGTAGAGGCCAAGCTCCATGGCGCGGACCGTGTCGAGCACCAGCAGGAGGACGTTGGGCGTGTCGTCCGCGAGCCGGAGCGGCTGCGCCGGCTCGGTGTGCCTAACCCGCTGCCACGCCCGGATGGCGCCCAGCACGGCCGGAACGAGGAGCAGGATCGGGAGGGTCCGCCGCGCCAGGCCGAGGCAACGGGTCCGGCGCCCCTCCAGCCAGGCGCTGCCCTGCACCGCAATGCCGGCCGCCAGCAGTGCGACGGCCCAGCCCGCGATCCGGGGTATGAGCAGCAGGAGCCCCAGCGTGGCGAGGCCGAGCGGCAGGGCCAGCCAGAGCCGCGGGCCGAAACGGGTGCGGGCGAACGGAAGACATATAAGGACGGTGGCGCCGGCAATCAGGGCGGTGTTGACCAGGGGCGCGCCCCACCAGAAATCAGCGCCCACGAAGAGCAGCCGCCCGAAGCCGAAGTGCTGGATTGCGCGGATGCCCACCTCGAGCAGTCCGGCGGCGAGGCCGAGCCAGAGGGCCGGAAGCATGCCGGGTTTTGCATGTGCCAGGGTGTGAGCGGAACTCCCTTTGAGCGTCATTGTGGGAGTAATCCCTCCACCAAGGAGTCGCATGTCTCGCATTCGCTTCGTGTTCGGCTCGCTGCTGGTTGCCGCCCTGTTGACCTACTGCTCGAGCAGCTCCACCGCCCGGGTCCGGATCCAGAATAACACGGTGGACAAGGCCAACATCTCACTCAAGGACCAGGCGGGCAATACCACCAACATCAACGACGTCACCGGCGGCACCACGTCGGCCTACCAGGAGGTCGATGTCGGTCCCTACACAATCACCGGCGAGGTCCAGAACGAAACCAATCCGGTGGCGATATCTTCCAGCTTCCTCGAAGGCAAGGACTACACCGTGAGGGTGGCCGTAGGGACACCGCCGGTACTTACGGTCGTCATTCCCTAGAGCCGGGAGCGAGCCCGATCCATCAAGGACACGTTGCTCGCACCCTGCTCGCGGCGGCGCTGTCGCTTACGGCGGCTGCAACGCTGGCGCTGGCCCAGTCCCCCCAACACGGTCCCGACGCCGCGGCCTTCGACCAGCTCGATCGCCGTGCGCAGGAGCTGGTCCGCACCGTCCGCTGCGCCACCTACGTCTCCCGGCTGCGCTCCCAGGGACGCTTCGGCCCCCTCGATTCGGTGGGTAATTCCGGCCAATGTCTGGCGGTGAACGGTCAAAGCATCGGGGTCTTTCTCGACGTGGACAGCGCCGGTCACTCGCACCGGCTGTCCGCCGTCAATGTGGGGGATGGTACCCGGTACACCGCAGCGCTCGATACCGCGGGCCTGATCGCGCGGACCATCGCAGCCGAGGACGCGGTGACCCGGGGCCATGACCAGTATGAGAAGGCCAATCGGGCCTATGCCCCGCTCCAGATCTGGCCGACCGGCGACAGCCTTCAGGTTTGGCTGCTCCCGGTTGGAGTGTTTTCAGGGAAGCAACTCGGCGGTGAGCGCGGATACCTCTACACGCGGGATGGCCGGCGGGTCGTGGAGGAGATCGTGGCGTTCGACAAGTTCCGTACGCTGCGGCTCCCCGACACCGGCAGCGTGATTCTCGTCAGCACCGAGCTCGAGTTGCCCTTGTTCTCCGAGATGGTATTGGCGAATCTGATCAACGGGATCGGCCGGTCCGTCACGATCAATACCACCCGCTACAGCTCGACGCTTACGGGGCGTGGAGTATCATTCTGGGTCCACGTATCGAGGTAGTGATCGTATCTCCTCTCGCGTCCTGGCAGCTCTCGCGCTGCGTGGTGGAGATCTATCCCGAGGCACCCACCGACAAGGAATTCTTCCTCAGACGGGAGCCCTACCAGCTCGCCGACGTGAGCGTCGAGGTCAGAAAACCAGGGATGCGGGAGCTGGAGGTCATCATTCGAGGAGGACCCACATGCGCATAACGCTGCTGGCCATCGGGCTTGTCGTCAGCCTGGCAATGCCGGGTCAGGCCCAGTCAACCAGGCGCTTGCCGATCGGCCGAGGAGCGATCCAGCTCGCCGGATCAGCGCAGCTCACGCACTCGCGGGACATCGGCAACGATCGCGGTTGGTCGGTCTTCGAAGTTACCCCGCGCATTGGGTACTTCGTGCTGAAGGGTCTCGCCGTGAACGCCAATCTCAGACTGCATCACGGCTGGGGGGGCGGCTCACGTTACACCGAGTGGGGGGTCGGACCCGGGCTCACGTACTATGTCAAGTTGAAGTCACGCAGATTCTATCCCTTTCTCGACCGGAGCACCCCGCGTCGCGAACAGCGCGGAGGACTACGGATTACAGTGGGGGGTGGCGGCCTTTATCTTCTGAATCGTGACCGGAAGCGGGCACACGCGCGCCGGTGACGCCGCCGCGCTGCTGAGAGGAAGAGGGGTACGATCGACCGGAAAGGACTGAGCCGATGCGTTGCACAATTGTGTTGCCCTTCCTTGTGGCGCTCTCCAACGGCTTGCAGGCGCAGGCCCGCCTGGACACTAGTGAAAACGAGCCGCGCATAGTCGTCTCGGTCACCCGAACCGCGAAGGTGGCCCCGGATCGGGTGTCCATCTACCTACTGGTAGAGGGGAGCGGAGAGACCGCGACCGATGCGGCGCAGAAGGTCACCCAGAAGCTGCAGGCGGTGGCGAACGCCATCAAGCAGAGTGGGGTTGCCGCCGAGAGTGCGTCGCCTTTCCCCTACGGGATAGGCCTGGCGCCCAACACGAGTGGCTACCCCAATAGCTCGATGCCGCCATCACATGTCGCCAGGTACACGATCCGGGTTCAAATCGGCAAGCCGGACCAGCTCATGCAGCTCCTTGTGACGGCAATGGCGGCGGGTGCAACGTCGAGCTCGGTTCCCGTCTTCGAATCGTCCGCGCTCGACTCGGTCCGCCGGGCGCGTTATGCGGAGGCGCTGGATGTGGCGAGGCAGGATGCCACGAACCTCGCAGGCGCGCTGGGGGGCAAACTTGGCAGGCTGATCGAGGTCAGCACGTCGAGCATTCAGGGTCAGCCGTACAACCAGCCCTACATCCAGTTCCAGAACCGGTACGACGCCGGGGGGCAGACGATTGCGCCGGAGATCCAGGCTTCGGCGAGTGTCACGGTGCGATTTCAGTTCATCCCCAAGTAGCGCGGATGTCGGCGGCGACTCGTTCTACCCTTGGAGTTCTGCTTGCGTCGACACCACCTGCCCGGCGTTTACCCGGCGTGCATCTGGTACCCAGGGCTCGGGTGGGGCATCTGGTGGAGTACAGGTACTAGCCGAGAACCGTCCCAACGCTTCGGTATCGAGCTCGCGGGGGCGCTCGTGGCCTGCTGGTTCCCCCGAGCCCGGGACTTCCGGAAAACTATATCTTGAGAGCATGGCGCCCTGCCTCGCAACCGCCAGGAACGTGGGTCACCTCAGGTTCGGCCGCGGCCTGATTGGCGCTTTTCTCGTCGCTCTGAGCCTTGCGCAGCCGTCACTCGCTCCCGCTCAGTCGACCGGTATCCTGCTCGGCATCGTCGGCGATACGGCGCACAAACCGCTGCCCCTCGCGGAGGTGCTGGCGATCCACTCCCGCAAAAACGCCACCACCGACGCGCGCGGCATCTTCGGCCTGGTGCTGCCGCCGGGTGACGAGATTCTCCTGGTCCGGCGGGTTGGCTACCTGCCGCAGACCTTCGAGGCGACGATCGTGGCCGGGGACACGCTCAAGATCGGGGTGATCCTCGGCGCGGCGCCGGCGACCACGCTCCCCGACCTCATGGTCGAGGCGGAAGGCGTGGTGTATCACGGCCGCATGGCCGAATTTGCCCATCGCATGCAGACGAGCGGCGCGCCGCGGTCGTCCTTCGTCACGCGGAAAGAGATCGACGCGCAGCCGGCGGCCCGCGTCTTCGACCTGCTGGTGCACGCCGGGATGAAGCCGCGCGTAGACCGCCGGGGTCGGAGTACGGTGGTTTGTCCGCGCGGGACCTCCTTCAACGCGCCGCGGACCTCGTTCTTCATCGACGGGCTCAAGATGAACGACAGCTTCGATTTCAATTCGCTGAATGTGCTGGATATCGAGGCGATCGAGGTCTATCGCTCGGCCGCCGAGCGGCCGGCGGAGTTCAACCTGATCGGGTACGACTGCACCGTGGTGATCTGGTTGCGGGGCTCGAGCTGAAGGGACCTGCTGTTTCTCGAGCTCAACCTGCCGGACTGCATCGGGTTCGATTGATCGCCGCAGCAGCGAGCAGTTCTGTCCTGCGCATCCCTTCACCCGCGGCGCGCATCTATTAGTACGTCCCGCTCCAAGCGTTAAATTCGGGATAATTGAGCATCACCCCGCTTCAAGGACTCCCGTGCGACGATTGACCCTCGTCCTGGTCTGCTGCGCCCTGCCCCGGGCCCTCCCCGCCCAGCAGCGCTCCCTGACCCTGGCCGAAGCCATCCAGCTCGCCGTCAAGGCCGACCCCAGCGTCGTCCAGGCCGAAGGCACCGCCCGCACCGCCGGCGCCTCGGTCCGCTCCACTTGGGGAGAGTTCCTGCCCCGGATCACCAGCTCCGCCAACTACGGCAAGACCTACTCGGGCCTGCCCAGTCACGTGGACCCCGTCACCGGCCAGGTGATCAGCGGAAGCATCACCAGCGGCTCGCTCAGCTTCGGCGGCAATGCCTCGATCGACCTCTTCACCGGCTTCCGCCGCGGAGCCGACCTCGCCGCCGCCCGCGCCAACGTCTCCGACGCCGACGCCTCGCTCGCGGACCTGCGCGCCCAGTCGGCCCTCAAAACCAGCACCCAGTTCATCCAAACCTTGCAGAGCGCCGACCTGGTGCGCGCGCAGCAGGACGCCATCCGCCGCGCCGAGGACAAGCTCGCGATCGCCAACGCCAAGCTCGCCACCCGCGCCGCGACGATCGCCGACTCGCTGGGAGCCGTGGTGGACGTGGCGCGCGCGCGGGCCACGCTGCTCACCCAGCAGCGCAGCCTCACCGAAGCCGAAGCGACCCTGGCGCGCCTGGTCGGACTGGACGGGCGGGTTAGCGCGACCTCGGACTCTTCGCTCTTTACCATCACCCCGATCGCCGATACCACCGCCCTGATGGCGGAGGCGCTCTCGCGCTCACCCACTGTGCTCCGCGCCGAGGCGCGGGTCCGGGCCTCGCGCGCCAACGTCGGTATATATAGGTCGGCCTACTGGCCGGCCCTCACGCTCTCCGGCAACGCCTCGCTCAACGGCAGCAGCACCGCGGACTACAACCTCAACAGCACCCGCGGCTTCAGCCTCGGCGTGTCGTGGAGCCTCTTCAACGGCTTCCAGCGCGAGCGCAACCTGGTCCAGGCCAGCGCCGGCCTCGACGCCGCCGTGGCCACGGCGGCCGATGCCCGTCACGGCATCGCCGCGAGCCTCACCACGCAGCTCGCCGCGTTAGGCATCGCCGAGGAACGCATCCGGCTCACCACCCAGAGCCTGGACGCGGCGCGGGCGAGCGCGAGAGTGCAGACGGAGCGGTATCGCTTGGGTTCGATCGGGATCGTGGAATTGAATCAGGCGCTCGATGCGCTGAGCGCGGCCGAGCAGGACGCGATCAACGCGAAGTACGAGTATTTGAGGGCGAAGGCACAGATTGAGGCGATCTTGGGGAGGAGACTCTGATGAGGTGGTCAAGGCGGTCGGGCGGTAAGGCGGTCAGGCGGTCAGTGGCCCTGTTCGCCCTGTTCGCCCTACCGGGCTGCAAACAGAAGGCGGCGGACGCGGCCACCAAATCGGAGAAGCCCGACAGCTCCGCGGCGGCGACGTCCAGCACGGTCACGCTCCCGGTGGTCGGTCAGGAAGTCCGCAAGGGCGACCTGATCCTCTCGGTGGTGACCACCGGGCAGATCCGCTCCGAGGCGATGTCAGTGCTCAAGAGCGAAACCCAGGGCACCATCGCCGAAGTGCTGGTGAAGCCGGGGGACCGTGTCAAAAAGGGCCAGGTGCTGCTGCGGGTCGACCCGCGGCCGCTCGACCTCGCGGTGCGCGAGGCGGAAGCCAATCTCGAGAAGGCACGGCTGTTGGTGCTCGACAACACCATGCCCGACTCGATCGTGACCGGAAAACCCATCACCGGCGAGCGGCTCAAGAACGCCGAGACGCGCGCCGGGTTAGAAGCGAGCAAGGTGGCGCTGGACCGCGCCCGGCTCGAGCGCGAGAAGGCCGTGGTGATCGCGCCGTTCGACGGAGTGATGGACGAAGTGAAAGTTTCTGCGGGCGAGCGGCTCGCCAACGGCCAGGAGATCGGCAAGGTGGTGGACCTCGAGCACCTGCGCATCGAGGCCGCGGTGCTGGAGCACGACCTGCCCTTGATCAAGGTGGGCGGCCAGGCGGTGATCACCGCCGCGGCGGCGCCGGACCAGCCGGTGACCGGCCACATCGCCGCGATCCTGCCGATCGTCGACAGCGCCACCCGCGCGGGCCGCGCGCTGATCATGGTGGGCGGTGGCGTGTTGCGCCCCGGCATGTACGCCGACATCCGGCTCGAGGCGACCCGGCTGCCCGACCGGGTGATCGTGCCGGCGGCCGCCGTGATCCAGCGCGACGGCCGGCCCCTGGTATTCGTCGTCAAGGACGGCCGAGCCCAGTGGGTGTACATCCTCCCGGGACGCAGCAACGGCGCCGAGACCGAGGTGCTGCCCGACAGCTCGACGGGGATCATTCCGGTCAAGCCGGGGGACGTGGTGCTGGTCGAGGGACATTTGACTTTGACTCACGACGCACCCGTCCGCGTGATTCAGAAAGCTGAGCAGGGAAAACAACCGTGAACGGCGAACGGGAAGCAGCGAACGGCGAACGGCGAACGGCGAACGGGACATGTCTCTAGCTTCAGGGGCGCTCAAGCGCCCGGTCACGACCGTCGCGCTGACGCTCGGGTTCGTGCTGCTCGGCGCGGTGTCGCTGGGGCAGCTGCCGGTATCGCTGCTGCCCGACGTGTCGCTGCCGGTGCTCACCATCCGCACCACCTATTCGGGCGCCGCGGCCACCGAAGTCTCCCGCTTCATCGCCGAGCCGATCGAAGAGGCCGTGGCGGCGACGCCCGGGTTAGTCGATCTGCGCTCGGTGAGCCGGAACGGCGAAGCGGTCACCACGCTGCGCTTCAGCTGGGGCACCAACATGGCCACCACGGTGCTCCAGGTGCGCGAGCGGCTCGACAACGCCCGCGCGAGCCTGCCGGAGCGCGCCGACCGCCCCACCCTGCTGACCAGCGACCCGGGCGAGCGGCCGATTGCCGTGTTAGGGCTCACCGGCCCGGGGGACCTGCGCTCCATCGCCCGCACCGCGAGCGACGTGCACGCGCGCCGGCTGGAGCAGCTCGCCGGGGTCTCCAGCGTCGCGGTGGTCGGTGACCCCAAGGACGAGATCCAGGTCGACATCGACCCCGAGAAGGCCCGCTCGCTCGGCATCACCCCCGGCGACATCTCCAACGCGGTGAAGGCCGCCAACGCCGGTGCGCCGGGCGGCACCATCCGCCGCGGCCAGTTCCGCTACGCGCTGCGCGCCCTGACCGAATTCCAGGATGTCGCCGAGGTGGCGCGCACGCCGGTGGGGCCCGCGCGGAGCGGCATCACCCTCGCCGACATCGGCACCGTAAAGCTCGGCACCTCCGATCCGGAGACGCTCACCCGGCTCGACGGCAAGCCCGCGGTGGGGCTGGTCGTATATAAGGACGCGGGCGCCAACACCGTCGCCGTCACCGACGCGATCTACGGCATCATCACCCAGCTCACCAAGGAATTTCCCGAGGTCACCATCAAGGTGGTGGCGGCACAGGCGCAGTTCGTGAGTGATGCCCTGGGCAACCTCTGGCAGGAGATCATCGCGGGCGGCATCCTCTCGCTGATCGTGATCGTGCTGTTCCTGCGCGATCTGCGCGGCTCGATCGCCATCGCGCTGATCATCCCGCTCTCGGTG
The DNA here is from genome assembly GCA_964398345.1 of uncultured Gemmatimonas sp. Classification (GTDB taxonomy): domain Bacteria; phylum Gemmatimonadota; class Gemmatimonadetes; order Gemmatimonadales; family GWC2-71-9; genus JABFSM01. Next base: position 21,010 of record CAYNNS010000012.1, read on the forward strand.
CTGACCGCGCTCACCATCCTGCAGCTGATGCACGTCACCATCAACATCCTCTCGCTCGGCGGGTTAGCTCTTGGCGTCGGGTTGCTGGTCGACAACGCGATCGTGGTGGCCGAGGCGGCGGGGCGCTACAAGGAACAGGGGATGGGCGACAAGGAAGCGGCGCAGGTGGCGACCGAGGAGGTGAGCGCGCCGCTGGTCGCCGGAACGCTGACCTCGGTGCTGGTGTTCGGGCCGATCGTGTTCGTGCGCGGGTTAGCCGCCGCGCTCTTTCGCGATCTGTCCTTGAGCGTGGTGGTGACGCTGACGACGTCGCTGGTGCTGGCGCTGACGTTGATGCCGGTGATGATGGTGCGGTGGCGCAAGCGCGGTGACCGGTTACCGGTGACCGGTGACCGGCACAAGCCAGGCTGGACTGCTGCTTTGCTCACGCCGCTTGACCGTATCGGCCATCACCTCGCCGAGTGGTACGAGGCGGGGATGGGGTGGGCGCTGCGGCATCCGCGCACGGTCTTCATCGGCTCGGCGGTCACCGCGGTCTTCACCGTGTGGGTCGCGAAGCAGCTCCCCCGCGAGATCCTGCCGAGCGTGGACGAGGGGACCGCGGTGGCGCAGCTGACGCTGCCGCAGGGCACCGCCATCGAGGAGACGGCGCGGCAGACGGCCCGCCTGGAGGACGCGGCGAGGCAGCTCGGCGCGAGCGGGATCTACGCCCGGGTCGGCAAGGCCACCGACGAGGAGATCCTCGCCGGCGCCGACCCCGGCACCAGCGCCACCTCGCAGCTCCTGATTCCGGTTCCCTCGGGCCAGAGCGGCACCAGATTCGCCGAGGCGCTCCGCAAGGCGGTGCCCGACCTGGCGCAGGGCGCCCTGGCGATCGACCTCGCGGGGCAATCGGAGTTCGGCAGCCTGATCGGCCGGGAGGGACGCCTGGTGCGGGTGGAAGTCTCGGCGCCCAAGGTGGACGAGGCGGATCGCTGGGCCGACTCGGTGCGGCGGCTGCTGGCGCCGGTCAAGACGCTGGCCGACATCCGCGACGCTTTCAGCACCACGCAGCCCACCATCGAGGTCACCCTGGAGCGCCAGCGCATCGCCGAGTTCGGGCTCTCGGTGGAGGCGGTGGCGAACGCGCTGGCAG
>CAYNNS010000013.1:0-16514 GCA_964398345.1 uncultured Gemmatimonas sp.
TCGGCAGTGAGTTCGGCCATGTCAAACAGCCTGTCGTAGGGGACGGTCGCGTCAGCCAGCAGCACGTTCATATGGCCGGGCATGCGGCCGGCGACGGGGTGGATGGCGTACTTCACTTCCACGCCCCGCTTCTCGAGCTGCTCGGTGAGCTCCCGGAGCGCGTGCTGGGCCTGGGCCACCGCCAGACCGTACCCCGGTACCACGATTACGAGACCCGCGTAGGCCAGCCGGACCGCGGCGTCGTCGGGCGTGAGCGGGCGCATCTCCTGCGCCTCGCCGCTCTTTCCGGTCGCGGTCACTTTGGCGCCGAAGGCGCCGAACAGCACGTTCCGGAACGAGCGATTCATCGCCCGGCACATCAGGATCGACAACAGCAAGCCCGAGGTCCCGTCGAGGGCGCCGACGATGATCAGCAGGTTGTTGTCGATCGCGAAGCCCATCGCCGACGCAGAGAGGCCGGCGTAGGCATTCAGCAGCGAGATCACCACCGGCATGTCCGCCCCGCCGATGGGGAGCACCATCAGCACGCCTAACCCGGCAGCCACGGCCACCAGGATCCAGAACCCCAGACCCCACCCCGGAGCGACGATCAAAGTCACGATGAGCCCGACCGCCCCGGTCAGCAGCAGCAGGTTGAGCAGGTTCTGAAGCGGCCAGACCACGGGGCGTCCCGGCAGGAGCTCCTGCAGCTTGCCGAACGCCATCACACTGCCGGTGACGGTGAGCGCGCCGAGGAATACCTCGAATCCGAGCGCCGCCATGGTGCCGTGCGGCGCCGCGGCCCCCAGCTGGAGGTACTCGTTGATACCCACCAGCGTCGCCGCCACCGCCCCGGCCGCGTGCGAGAGCGCCACCCACTGCGGCATCGCGGTCATCGGCACCGAGATGAAGAGCGGTCGCCCGATGACCACACCGATGAACCCGCCCACCACCAGCCCGGCAACGATCCAGTCGAAGCGAACGATCTCCTGGTGCAGCAGCGTCCCGACGATCGCGAGCAGCATCCCGAAAGCGGCCTGCGCCATACCGGCCCGGGCCTTTTCGGGCCCGCTCAAACCCCGCAAACCCAGAATGAAAAAGACGGAACTGATCAGGTAGATGAGCTGAATCGCCAGCTCGCGAGTTGGCATGCCGGAGTTCACCGTCCGCCCGTCCGCCCGTCCGCCTGACCGCCTGGCCGGCCATCGCGCTTGAACATCTTGAGCATCCGGTCGGTGATCAGGAAGCCGCCCACCACGTTGACCGTAGCGCAGATCACCGCGATGAATCCGAGGATGTTGCTGACCCGGCCGTGGTTGCTGCCCGCCGCGACCAGCGAGCCGACCAGCGAGATGCCCGTAATCGCATTTGCCGCCGACATGAGCGGCGTGTGCAAGAGCGGCGGGACCCGGCTGATCACCTGATAGCCGACGAACCCGGCCAGGACGAAGACGTACAGCTGGATGACAACGGTCAGACTCATGGTCTAGACTCCCGCGGTGTCTCCCCCATGCACCAGGATCATCGGACCGGCGATTGGATCGTCGCGGTCGATTTCGAGCTTGCCATTCTGAATCAGGTATTCGAGCAGCGCTTGGAGATTCCGGCTGTACATCACACTGGCGTGCTGGGGGATCTGGCTCGGCAGATTGAGCGGCCCTAGGATGGTCACGCCGTGCACCACGACGGTTTCGCCGGGGCGCGAGAGCTCGCAGTTGCCGCCCGATTCCACCGGAAGGTCCACGATCACCGAGCCCGGCTTGAGCAGCGCCACCATCGCCTCAGTGAGCAGCCTCGGAGCTGGCTTTCCCGGAATCTGCGCGGTGGTCACCACCAGGTCCTTGTCCGGGAGCACTCGGGTGATGGCCTCGAGGACCTTGCGCTGCTGCTCTTCGGCAAGCTCCTTCGCGTAGCCTCCGGCGCCCTCGGCCGCGGTGCCCACCGCTTCCGCCTCGACAAACGTCGCGCCCAGGCTCTGCACCTGTTCTTTCACCACGGGCCGCACGTCGAACGCGCTGACGATGGCACCGAGGCGGCGCGCGGTGGCGATGGCCTGAAGACCGGCGACTCCGGCGCCCAGCACCAGCGCTCTTCCCGGTGGGATCGTCCCCGCCGCGGTCGTGAGCATGGGAAGCAGACGAGCGCAATGGCTGGCTCCGAGCAGCACCGCCTGGTAGCCGGCAATGGTGGCCTGCGAGGACAGCACATCCATCGCCTGGGCCTTGGTGGTGCGCGGCACGCGCTCCATGGCGAGGACGGTCAGGTGACCCGAGGCCGCCGCGGCGAGAAAGCGATTGACGCCGGCACGCTGGGCCTGCCCGATGATTACAGCGCCGGGCGGTACCGTCCCCAGGTCCTCCGCCTCGGGGTACTGCACCGACAGGATGATCTCCGCTTCGCGCAGCACCGCGCCCCGGTCCACGCTGCGGGCCCCCGCATCGTGGTACGCCCGATCCGGAAAACCGGCTGCCTCACCGGCACCACGCTCGAAGTCGACCTCGTGCCCGGCGTTCCGCAGCCGCTGGACCGTCTGCGGCACCAGCGCGACGCGTCGCTCGTGCGGGGCGGTTTCGTGCAAAACGCCGAGGCGCATGAACAAGGGATCAGGAATCAGGGTTCAGGAGTCAGGGGCTTCCAGACGACGGACGAAACTATACGTTCCGCCGATGCCCGCACAGGTCCGCGTCTTCGCCCCCGGCTCCGTGGGAAACGTCGGACCCGGTTTCGACATCCTCGGTCTCGCGGTGGCCGGCCTGGGAGATCACGTCAGCGCTGAGCGGGTCTCGCGGGCCGGCATCATCGTCGCCGAGCCGGGGCACGCTTCGCTTCCGGCCGATCCCGCCAAGCACAGCAGCGCCATTGCAGCGAACCACCTGCTTCGCAAAGCGGGCGCCGGCTTCGGGATCGTACTCCGTGTCGAGAAGGGTCTTCCTTTGGCGGGAGGACAGGGCGGCAGCGCCGCTTCGGCGGTGGCGGGTGCGCTCGCGGCCAACCTGTTGCTCGACTCGCCGCTCGGCACCGCGGATGTCCTCGAGGCCGCCCTCGAGGCAGAGGCGGTCGTGGCCGGACGCCACGCCGACAATGTCGTCGCCATTCTTCTGGGAGGCCTGGTACTCGTGCGCACGCTGGAACCGCTCGAGGTGATCCGGCTGCCGGTGCCTCCCGAGCTCCAGGTGGTCCTCGTGCATCCCGACCAGCGCATGCCGACTCGCACCGGGCGCTCGGTGCTGCCCGCCATGATCCCGCGCGACGATGCGGTGCACCAGGCTGCTCAGGTGGCGGCCCTGGTTGCCGCCGCTCACTCCGGCGACCTCGGTCTCCTGGGGCGCTCCATCGAGGACCGCATCGCGGAGCCGGTCCGCGCACCGCTGCTCACCGGGTTCGCCGAGGCCAAGCGTGCGGCGCTGGACGCGGGGGCGTTGGGCTGCTCCATCTCGGGCAGCGGACCGACTGCCTTTGCCCTGGTCCGCGATCGGATCGCCGGAGAGCGTGTCGCCGAGGCGATGCAGACGGCGTACGCGCGAGCCGGAGTGCCCTGTAGCGCGCGGATCGCGCATCCGGATCTCGAGGGTGCCCGGGTGGTCGAGTCGTGAAAGAGGCACCGGTCACCTGGCAGGTCTGTCTCGTCTGCGCGACGGAGTGGCAGGAGCTTTCCAGCGCCACTCGCTGCGCCGCGTGCGGCGGGCTACTCGAAGTTCGCCATCGGCTGCCCGAGCTCCGGGGGACCGCATTGCGCGCCGAGCTCGACGCCCGCGTTGGAGGCTCGGGAGTGTGGCGTTTTCGCGAGCTGGTCCTCCCCGCGGCCAACGCTCCGATCAGCTACCCGGAAGGCAATACGCCCCTGATCTCCAGCGCCGCGGTTGCGAGTTGGGCCGGCGTGGCCGAGCTGACGCTCAAGCACGAGGGGCTCAACCCCACGGGCTCGTTCAAGGATCGCGGCATGACGGTGGGGATCACCCAGGCTCAACGGTTAGGCGTCCGCGCTGTGGTTTGCGCCTCCACGGGAAACACCTCCGCCTCACTCGCGACCTATGGCGCCCTGGCCGGCATTCCGGTTTGCGTGCTCGTCCCAGGGGGGAAGAGCGACCTCGGCAAGCTGGCCCAGACGGTCGGCGCAGGCGCGCGGGTGCTGGCGGTCCAGGGAGACTTCGATGCCTGTCTTCGCCTCGTGGAGGAATCCGGCGAGCGGCTCGGCTGGTATCTGCTCAACAGCATCAATCCGTTTCGGATCGAAGGTCAGAAGACCATCGTCTTCGAGCTGTTGCAGCAGCTGGGCTGGCAGGTCCCCGACTGGATCGTGTTGCCGGGCGGGAACCTCGGCAACACGGCCGCCATCGGCAAAGGGCTCGGGGAAGCACTGCAGCTCGGACTGATCGAGCGGCTGCCGCGGCTCGCGGTGATTCAGGCCGAGGGGGCAGCGCCATTCGCACAGAGTTTCGCGGAGGGCTTTCGGCACCGCTACGAGGTGCAGGCCGAGACCGTGGCGAGCGCGATCCGGATCGGAAGCCCGGTTTCCTGGGAGCGCGCCGTCGCGGCGATTCGCGCCACGCAGGGCGTGGTCACCGCGGTGTCCGACGCGGAAATCCTGGAAGCCAAACGGGTCGTCGATCGCGCCGGGGTCGGCTGCGAGCCCGCGAGCGCGGCAAGCGTGGCGGGTGTGCGTCGCCTGGTCTCGGAAGGAACCATCGGGGCGGGCGCGCGAGTCAGCGCCATCCTCACGGGCCACCTGCTCAAGGATCCAGAGGCGCTGCTCGGGGACCGCACCGCCGTGCAGGAAATCGCGCCCAGCCTGCAGGCGCTGCGCGCGGCGGTCGACGCAGCGGGCGGGGCTATATTGCGCTGATGTATCTGGGACCCGATACCGCCATCCCCTTCGCCTCCGCGATCGCGGCGATCCTCGGCGTGGCGGCGCTCTTCTGGCAGCGCACCAAGGCCGTCGTGAAGGGCGCCGCGCGCTGGCTGGGGCGGCTGGCCGGCAGGAAGTAACCCGCCAGGGTTACATGTAGCCGTCGCGGCGCAGCGTCTCCAGCCCGCCGCCGTCTTCCAGATCCTGCGCCCGGCCGGCGCGCTCCGCGACCCGCGCGAACTGCCCGCTGCTGAGCTCCGCGATGATTTCCCGCGGGTTACGGGCCTCCGACCGGACCGGCCGGGTGCAGGGCGCGCAACCGAGCGAGCGATAGCGGGTCCCGTCGCCCTGGTTGTAGTAGAGCGAGACGGTGGGGATCTGCTCCCGGTCGATGTATTCCCAGATATTGAGCTCCGTCCAGTCGAGCAGTGGGTGGATCCGTACGTGGGTGCCCGGCGCGACTTCGGTCTTGAACTGATTCCAGAACTCGGGCGGCTGCTCGGCCACGTCCCAGACGTTGTGGCTGCTCCGGGGCGAGAAATAGCGCTCCTTGGAGCGGCTGCCCTCTTCGTCGGCGCGCACCCCGACAACGACGCCGGTGTAGGGCTCGCGATCGGGATCGGGCTCGTAGCTGCCCGTCGCGAGGTTGAGCCGGGAGCGGGGGCCCTCGCCGCTGAGGGTGCGGCGCAGCGCCTCGGTCTTCAGTAACCCGCAACAGCCGATCCGGTCCACCGCCCCCGCGGGGTAGGTGCGCCGCGCCGCCAGCGCCTCCTCGTTGCGCCCCACCACCATGGTCAGCTTCCAGTCGCGCGCCAGCCGGTCGCGGTGCGCCAGCATCTCCGGGATCTTGAACGAGGTATCGATGTGCACCAGGGGGAAGGGGACGTGGCCGAAGAAGGCCTTGCGGGCGAGCCAGAGCAGCACGGTGCTGTCCTTGCCGATCGACCAGAGCATGCAGAGGCGTGGGAAGCCCGCATAGGCCTCGCGCAGGAGGTGGATGCTGAGTGCCTCGAGCCGGTCGAGGTGGTCGGGCTGGTTCATCGCGGCCTCCGCCGGTCGAGCGCCTCGAGGACCCGCGCTCCCGCGGTCGCGACGTCGAGGACACTGGTGTCGATCGTCACTTCCGGTGCGGTCGGCGCTTCGTAGGGATCGCTCACGCCGGTGAAATGCGCGAGCTCACCGCGGCGGGCCCGCGCATACAGGCCCTTGGGATCGCGGCGTTCACATTCGGCGAGCGGCGTGCTGACATAGACCTCGACAAAGGAACGGCAGGCGCCACGCACGAAGCGGCGGGACTCCACATAAGGCGAAACGAAGGACGCCACCACGAAAACGCCGTGGGCTTCCAGCTTGCCGCAGAGGTAGCCGATCCGGCGCAGATGGGCGTCGCGCTCGTCGCGGGTGAAGCCCGTCTCGGGAAAGATCCGGCGCACCGCGTCGCCGTCGAGCCGCTCCACCGGCAGGCCTCGCGCCCCGAGCTGCCCGGCCACCCAGTCCGCGAGGGTGCTCTTCCCGGCGCCCGGCAATCCGGTGAACCAGAGCACGGCGGGAGTAACCCGCTCCCTGCCCCACGCCACCCGATCCCAGATCCGCTCGTGCAGCCAGAACAACGCGATCTTGGCGAGAAACTCGACGGCGCCGACGGCCAGCGAGAGGACCAGCCGCCGCGTGAAGACGAAGACCAGCGCGGTGGTGACCAGCGTCCCGAAGAGGCGCCAGGAGATGGCCTTGGCAACGGAGCGCGTCTGACTCTCACGGAACATCGCGCCAGGCTCCCCGCGTGACGAGCAGCGACTCCACGCGCTCGAGCTGCGTGTCGAGCGGCACGCTGGCGTCGAGGATCAGATCCGCCTCGGGGCCGAGGCGACTCCGGGTGGCAGCCTCGAGCCACACCGTGACCACCCGGTCGGGGGGCGCGGCGGTGCGGATCAGGTCGAGATCGTTCTGCTCCAGCTCGGCCGCCGACACCACCACGATTACCCCGGCGTCGAGCAGGAGATTGGCCACCTCGGCGAGCCGGCGCAGGTGCTCGGCGCGATTGGCGGCCTCCCGCGCGAGATCGGCATCTACGCCGTAGAGCACGTTCGCCATGCCGATGTAGTAGACCACCCGGCCCGCCCCGAAGAGCCGGGCCTCGAGCGCCTTGGCGAAGTGCTTGCGGTCCAGGTCCCGCGGCCCGGTGATCAGGACCAGCGTCGGCCGCTGGCGGTAGCGCTCGCTGCGCTGCTCCGCGGGAATGAGACTGGTCTCCCACTTGTAGTTGCGGAGCAGCACCTTTTCCCGGACCGGCATCTGGGGATCCGCCAGGGCCTCGTGCACCAGACCGCCGCCGGCAATCTCGAGCTCGTCCACGATCACGAAGCGCGCGGTCGAAGGCGACAGCGTCACCGCGTCGCTCGCCAGCGGGCGGGCGAGCTCCAGGATGCAGTCCGCAATCTCGTGGCGCGCCACGGCCTCGGCCGGCGCGCGGGCCGCGAGCGTCGCCGCATCGAGGCTCTGGCGGATCGATTCGACGCGCATGGGCACGCGAGCGCTGCCCAGCTTGAGCAGATAATCCCGACCCGGAACGAGCGGACGCCGGCCCAGCCAGAAGAGTCCGACCCGAAGCCGGAGACTGACCGCAGGACGCGGCTCGCCGGCGCGCGCGGCGAGCTCGCCGCGCGCCACATAGAGCTGCTCGTCGAGGGTAAAACCCGCCGCCGCGCCGGCGGCGAGCTCGGCAGGAGCCGGCCCGGGAAAGGCTTCGAGAGTCCTAACCCGGGCGCGCTTTCCGGAGGGATAGAAGACCAGCTCGTCGCCGGGGCGCACCCTGCCGCTGGCGATCGTCCCGGCGACGATGCGTCGGGCGTCGGCGTCGCCGGTGAACTTGTACACATCCTGGACCGGCATGCGGAACGGGCCGTCGGCGGGCAGGCTGTCGGGGCGGAAGGCTTCGAGCAGGTCGAGGACCGCTGGTCCCCGGTACCAGGGCATGCGCGCCGGACGGCCGACGAGGTTCTCGCCCTCGCGGGCGCTGGCGGGAACGACCTGGACCGGTGCCAGGCCGAGGCCGGTGAGGAAGCGCGTGTATTCCTCCGCGAGCGTGCGGAACGCGGCCTCCGCGTAGCCCACCAGGTCCAGCTTGTTGATCACCACGGCGAGTTGGCGGACGCCGAGCAGGCTCATCAGGTAGCCATGGCGCCGGGAGTTATCCCGGATCCCTTCCTGGGCATCGATCACCAGCAAGGCGGCGTCGGCGCGTGCGGCCCCGGTCACCAGATTGCGAACGAACTCCGCGTGGCCGGGGGCGTCGAGCAGCAGGTAGTCGCGCCGGGGCGACCGGAAGAACACCCGCGCGGTGTCGATGGTGATGCCCTGCGCGCGCTCATCCTTGAGGGCGTCAAGCAGAAAGGCATACTCGAACGGGCGACCGGTGCGCTCGCACAGGGCGCGGACCTGCTCCAGCTTGCCGTCGGGCAGCGCGTTGCAGTCGGCGAGCAGTCGCCCGACGAGCGTGCTCTTGCCGTGATCGACGTGACCGCCGATGACGACACTCAGATGCTCGCGGGGCGGAGAGGAAGCCATGCGAAAGGGACCCCCGGAAACATAGAGGCGGGGATGACTCCCCGCCTCGGGTGCTACCGGACTCGCGCGGGGCTCAGCCGCCCGACGCCTTTTTCACCGCCTCGCCGAGCTCGGTGTAGGCCGCCGCGTCGACCTCGCGGAACGGCGCCATGACGTGGACGATCTTGCCCTTCTTGTCGATGACGAACAGCGTCCGGTTGTCGATGATCCCGCCGTTGCTCATCACCCGAACCGATCCATACTGCTTGCCGATCGTCCCGCCGCTGTCGCTCAGGAAGGTCCAGGTATAGCCCTTCTCCCTGGCCCAGGCCGCCTGCATCGTGTCGGGATCGACGCTGATGGCCAGGAGCACCACCTGGTTCCTGTCCCCGAACACTTGCGCGTACTGATCACGGTACGCGTCCATTTGGATCGTTCAGCCCTTGGTCCTTGCCCTGAAGAAGAACGCAAGCACTACGGTCTTGCCCCGCAGGTCCTTGAGGTGAACCGGCTTCGCGCTCACGCCTTCCTGGGTCGAGGCGGGCAGGGTGAAATCCGGAGCCTCGACGCCCACGGCCAGCGGCGTCGGCTGGGGCGGGGCCGGCGGGGCGGGGGGCGGAGCCGGCTGCTGCGCCGCCAGGGCCGGGGCTACGAGTAACGATCCCGCCAGGTACCACGCTCGTTTCATACGCTCTCCTCTGCCTACGGTCGGTAGAACACTCTCCAGATCTTCCCCTGCGCATCCGCCCCGATATAAAGCGACCCATCGGCCCCAACGGCAAGTCCCGAAGGACGGATCGAGAGCGGATTGCCGGTGGGAGCCGCGAACGTCTCGAAGGTTCCAACCGCTTTGCCGTCCTTGAAGGGGGCAAAGACGACGCGGTATCCCTCCTGCGGGAGCGGTGCCCGGTTCCAGGATCCGTGGAAGGCGACGAACATGCCGCCGCGGTACCCTGCTGGAAACTGGGTGCCGACGTAGAAAACGGTAGCGTCGGGTGCCCAGTGGCCCGGGAAGGACAGAGCCGGCATGGCCATTCGGGAATCGCAGTCACCCGCCTTGGTTCCATCGCCGCCGTACTCGGGATTCTGGAGCCGGACCTTCTTGCGCGAGTCGAAGTAGCAATAGGGCCAGCCGCCGTCGGTCCCTTCCGTCAAGGCGAACACGGTTTCCGCCGGATTCTCGGCGTTCTCTTCGTCGCTGTAGCCCCATTGCGAGCCGAGCCCGTCACGGCCGTGGACGCCCGCGTAAAGCGTACTGGTTCCAGGCTGTAGTGAAAGCGCCATCGGATTGCGCAGCCCGGTCGCCCAGCGCTTGGCATCGGCGGGCGCCTGGTTCTTCTTGCGCGCGTCGAAACGCCAGACGCCGGCCCGCTGCTCGAGCTCGGTGCAGGGATTGGGACCAGGCTGCCGCGCGGTACCGCGGTCGATTCCCTTGGGAAGACAGCTATTGCTCAGTGAGCCAAACGAAACGAACAGCGTGCCACCGGGGCCCAGGACGATGCCCTTCTGATCGTGACCGTCGATGGGCAGCCCGCTGGCGATCGTGTCGGCGGGTCCGGCCGGAGTGAGGGACCCGGGCTTCCAGGGAAAGCGCAGGACCTGATCCGTCGTCGCGTAGTAGACCGCATCGGGCGCCAGCGCGATCCCGCTGCCACCCGGACCGGAAAAGAACCTCGCGACGACGTCGGCCTTGCCATCACCTGTCGTGTCGCGCAGGACGGTGACCCCACCTGCCCGGCCCCGCCCGGCAATGAACACATCCCCATTGGGCGCGATGGCCAGATGCCTCGGCGAGCTCAGGCCTTCGGCAACCAGGATGGCACAGAATCCCCGTGGGAGCGTGAGCCCGGCGTTGTCGGGAGCGCAAGGAGGACCCTTGGCTGACTGGGCCTGCAGCACTGCGGCAGCTAGGAACGGAAGCAATGCTGAGAATCGTGCGGTCCGCATTCGACGTATCCTCGAGCTTGTCAACAAGGCCGGAAGTATATACCGGACGGCAGGATGCCCGGTCGTGGCCCGTTAGCGGCGGGGTTAATTTCCTGCCCCTATGGCCAACCCCCAGTACATCTATACCATGACCAATCTCCGCAAGGTCGTCCCGCCGGGGCGGGAAATCTTGAAGGGGATTTACCTCGCCTTCTTCCCGGGCGCCAAGATCGGCGTGCTCGGCGCCAACGGCGCGGGCAAGAGCACCCTGCTACGCATCATGGCGGGCGTCGACAAGGACTTTCAGGGTGACGCGCGGCCCGCCGGCGGCATCAAAGTGGGCTACCTGCCCCAGGAGCCCGAGCTCGACGCCACGAAGGACGTGCGCGGCAACGTCGAGGCGGCCGTCGCCGGGCAGCGCGCGCTGCTGACCGAGTTCGAAACGCTCAGCGCCCGCTTCGCGGAGCCGATGGACGAAGCCGAGATGAACCGGCTGCTCGAGAAGCAGGGGGCGCTGCAAGAGCGGATCGACGCGCTGGGCCTCTGGGAGCTGGACCGCACCATCGACATCGCGATGGACGCGCTGCGGCTTCCGCCCGGCGACGCCGACGTCGGCCGGCTGTCGGGGGGCGAGCGGCGCCGGGTGGCGCTCTGCCGCGTGTTACTGGAGCAGCCCGACCTGCTGCTGCTCGACGAGCCGACCAACCACCTCGATGCCGAGTCGGTGGCCTGGCTGGAACGGCATCTGCGGGAATTCCCCGGCACCATCGTGGCGGTCACCCACGACCGCTACTTCCTCGACAACGTGGCGGGCTGGCTTCTCGATCTCGACCGGGGCCGAGGGATCCCCTGGCCGGGCAACTACTCCTCCTGGCTGGAGCAGAAGGGCAAGCGCCTCGCGGCGGAGGAAAAACAGGCGTCGGCCCGGCAAAAGACGCTGGAGCGTGAGCTCGAATGGGTGCGGATGGCGCCGCGTGCCCGGCACGCCAAGCAGAAGGCGCGCCTCAGCGCCTATGAAGCGCTCCGCGATGCGGGGGAGCACCAGCAGGAGGGCACCGCGGAAATCCTGATTCCGGTGCCGGAGCGGCTGGGCGACGAAGTGGTCGTCGCCAGGGAGGTCGCGAAGGGGTACGGCGACCGGCTGCTCTTCGAGAATTTGAGCTTTGCCCTGCCCCGCGGCGGGATCGTCGGCGTGATCGGTCCCAATGGCGCGGGCAAGACGACCCTCTTCCGCTTGATCACGGCTCAGGAAGCGGCCGACTCCGGTTCGCTCGGGGTCGGCTCGACCGTGCAGATCGCCTACGTCGACCAGAGCCGCGCCGCGCTCGATCCCGATAAGACGGTCTATCAGGAAATCTCCGGCGGCGAAGACCAGCTGCAGTTCGGCAAGCGCACGGTGAACGCCCGCGCGTACTGCGCCGGATTCAATTTCCGGGGCGCCGACCAGCAGAAGAGGGTCGGCTCGCTGTCGGGGGGCGAGCGCAATCGGCTCCACCTCGCCAAGCTGCTCAAGAGCGGCGGCAACCTGTTGCTGCTGGACGAGCCCACCAACGATCTCGACGTGGACACGCTGCGAGCCCTGGAGGACGCGCTGCTGAGCTTTGCCGGCTGTGCGGTGGTGATCAGCCACGACCGCTGGTTCCTCGACCGGATCGCCACCCACATGCTCGCGTTCGAGGGCGACAGCGAGGCGTACTGGTTCGAAGGCAACTTCGAGGAGTACGCCGCCGACTTCAAGCGACGCAAAGGGGTCCCGGTCGATCAGCCCCACCGGATCCGCTACAAGAAGCTCGTGCACTAGCATGTCACTCCCGCGCAGCAAGCACGTCGTCCTCCCGCCGCGCCTCGAGGGCCTGGGCGCGCTGGTGTCGAATCTGTCGTGGAGCTGGAATCGCGAAGCCCGCGCCCTGCTGCGGGGCATCGATCCGCCGCTCTGGCGGCAGGTCCGCCAGAATCCGATCGAGCTGCTGCGGGAGATCCCGTCGGCGCGGCTCGAGCATCTCGCGCACGATCAACGCTTCCTGACGCAGTACGACCGGGTCATGGAATGGCTCGCGGCCGATGGTGCGCCCGATCTCACATGGTTTGCGCGGCGCTACCCGAAGCTGCTCAACCGGCCGGTGGCGTATTTCTGCGCCGAGTTCGGCTTTCACAGCTCGGTCCCGATCTACAGTGGCGGACTCGGCATTCTCGCGGGCGATCACTGCAAGAGCGCCTCCGACCTCGGCGTGCCGCTGGTGGGGGTGGGGCTGAGCTACATGAAGGGGTATTTCGATCAGCGTTTGCGCAGCGACGGCTGGCAGGAAGACAGCGACGATCACGTGGACCCGTCCCTCACGCCGCTGGTCGAGCTGCATGGCAGCAACGACGAGCCCTGGCTCGCCGTGGTGAACACCTTCGGCCGTCCGGTGCACGTGCGGGTCTGGACCATGCGCGTGGGACGGGTATCGCTCTACCTGCTCGACACCAATCTCGAGGTCAACCACCCGGACGATCGCACGCTGCTGAACAAGCTGTACGGCGGCGGGCCGGACTTGCGGCTGCGGCAGGAGTGGCTGCTCGGAGTGGGCGGGGTTCGAGTGCTGCGCGCGGCCGGAGTCGACCCCGGCGTCTGGCACGCCAACGAAGGGCACGCCTCCTTCATGATGCTGGAGCGCATGCGGGAGCTCATCGTGGCGGGCAAGTCGTGGGATACGGCGCTCGCCGAAGTACGGCGCACCACGCTGTTTACCACTCATACGCCGGTGCCCGCCGGGCACGACATGTTCGACCTGGAACAGATCGCACAGTGCACCGGTCCTCTCTGGGACGAGATGGGGGTGTCGCGCGATCAGGTGCTGGCACTGGGCCGGCACCCCACGGAAATGGCCGGCGGCTTTCAGATGACGGTGCTCGCGCTTCGGCTCGCCGGGCGGGTGAACGCCGTCTCCGAGCGCCACGGCGATGTCTCCCGGAGCATCTGGCAGCCGCTCTGGCCGGGTCGCGAGCCGGAGAAGGTTCCCATCGGAACGATCACGAACGGCGTGCACCTCGCGACCTGGATGACCAACCCCATCATGGAGCTGCTCGACGGTCACCTCGGCGCCGATTGGGGGGCACGGCTCGACGACCCGGCCCTGTGGGAGCAGCTCCGTGAGCTCGACCCCGCGGCGCTCTGGCGCGTGCACCACGAGCTCAAGGGCAGCCTGCTCGGCTCCATCCGCGAAGAGGCCCGCCGCCGCTTTGCCCACGAATGGACCGAAGCCAACCAGGTCGTCGCAGCGGGCTCGCTGCTGCACCCCTATGCCCTCACGCTCGGCTTTGCGCGCCGTTTCGCGACTTACAAACGCGCTGGGCTGCTCTTCCGCGACGTCGACCGGCTGCAGCGGCTGCTGTGCGATCGCCGGCGGCCGGTCCAGATCGTCTTCGCCGGCAAGGCGCATCCCGCCGATAACCCCGGCAAGGAAGTCCTCCAGCAGGTCTACCGCTGGACCCATAACCCGTTCTTCGAGGGGCGGGTAGCGTTCCTCGAGGACTACGACATGCAGCTCGCGAACGGGCTGGTGGCGGGCGTGGACGTCTGGGTGAACCTGCCGCGGGTGCCCCTGGAGGCGTGCGGCACCAGCGGGATGAAGGCGGCCCTGAATGGGGTGCCGCAGCTCAGTACTATCGATGGATGGTGGGAAGAGGGGTATGATGGTAGCAACGGGTGGGCCGTTCCCCTCCCGGCCGAACCCGAGGATGTCGAGGCCCAGGATGCGTTCGATGCCGATCACCTCTACCGACTGCTCGAGGAGGACATCGTCCCCCTCTACTATGACCGCGACGAGCGCGGCATCCCCGTGGGCTGGGCCGATCGCATGCGCAACGCCCTCCGGGTCGCCGCGAGCCGATTCACCGCGCGCCGCATGGTCCTCCAGTACACGGAACGCGCCTACCTACCGGCGATCCGGGGGGACCGTTTCAGCGACGACCCGCCCGGGAGCTGAGCCGGCACCCGAGCGCCGCAGCGCCGAACGCGCCGAGGACGCCGCGCTCTGCAACGCCCGCGGAGAGCCGGTGACCGTCGTCCACATCTCCGCGGAGTACTACCCCTACGCCCGGAGCGGTGGGCTCGCCGAAGCGGTGGCGAATCTCGCCCGCTACCAGTCGGCGGGGCGGGTGCGGACCCTGGCCTTCCTTCCGCTCTATCGCGTCGCGAGAAAGGCGGCGGGGCCGCTCGTCGACGTCGGCGAGCCGCTGCGCATCCAGCTGGGCGAGCGCGAGGAGAGCGTCCGGCTGTTCCGGCAGCGCGACGCGCGGCCCGGCACCGGGATCTACTTCGTGGAGCACGACGGCTTCTTCGATCGGGAACGCCTCTATGGCGACTCCCGCGGTGACTATTCCGACAACCACCTGCGCTACGCCTCCTTCTGCCTCGCGGCGCTCGCGGCGCTGCCGCGGCTGGTGAGCGGTCCGATCCTGCTGCACGCCCACGACTGGCACGCCGCGCTCGCGCTGGTGTACCTCCGCACCCGGCTCAAGGACGACCCGACCTATCGCGACATCAAGACCGTGCTGTCGGTGCACAACGCGGGTTATCAGGGCCACTACGGCCCCGAGGTGCTCGCGCAGCTCGGCCTGCCCGCCGACCTGTTCACCTGGGAATTCATGGAGTGGTACGGCAAGGTGAACATCCTGAAGGGGGGTCTGGTCTGCGCCGATCGCGTCGTGACGGTGAGTCCCAATCATTCCAAAGAGCTGCGGACTCCCGGCGGGGGCTTCGGCCTGCAGGAGGTGTTCCAGTGGCTGGGGCCGCGCTTTTCGGGGATTCTCAACGGGATCGATCAGACGATCTGGGATCCGGCGAGTGATCCCCAGATTCCCGAGCCCTTCTCGCGCCAGAACCCGGAGGGCAAGGCGGCGTGCAAGCGCGAGGTCCAGCGGCTGTTCGGGCTGCGCGCCGACCCCGGGGCCCCGCTGCTCTCCATGGCCGCGCGTCTGGTGACCCAGAAAGGGCTCGACCTGATCCTGCAGATTCCCGCGCTGTTTGCGATGCGGGCCCAGTACGTGTTCATCGGCGCCGGGGAAGCGCGTTTCGAGCAGGCGCTGACCGGACTCGCCGCCACCCGCCCCGACAGCATCGCGGTCGACACCGATTTCACCGACCGGCTCGAGCACCTGCTGATCGCCGGGGCGGATTTCCTGCTGATGCCCTGTCAGTACGAGCCCTGTGGGCTCACTCAGATGCGGGCGCAGCGCTACGGCGTCATTCCCATCGTCCGGCGGGTCGGGGGCCTGGCGGACACCGTGGCGGACGGAGTCACCGGCTTCGTGTTCGAGCCCTATGAAGCGGAGCCGCTGCTGGGCGCCGTGCTGCGGGGCATCGACTGCTACGCGAACGCGGCGGAGTGGGATCGCATGCGCCACAACGCCATGGGTTCCGATTTCGGCTGGGAGCGCTCGGTGGAGCGCTACCTCGACGTGTACCGCCGGGCACTGGTCTAGTCGCGATGGACTTCGTCTTCACGCTGCACAGCCATCTGCCCTATGTGCTGAATCACGGTCGCTGGCCGCACGGCAGCGACTGGCTGTGCGAGGCGATGCTGGACACCTACCTGCCGCTGCTCGAGGCGCTGGAGACGCTCGAGTCTCAGGGAATCGCCGCACCGCTCACCATCGGGGTCACGCCCATCCTGGCGAATCAGCTGGCCCATCCGACCCTCGCGCGCGAGCTGGAGGCGTTCTTTACCCAGCGGCTCGAAGCCTGTGCCGAAGCGGAAGAGGCCTTCGTGCTCAGCAATGAGGAGCACCTGCTGCCGCTTGCCCAGTTCTGGCGGGAGCGCTTCCTGCGCCTGCAGCGGCTCTATCACCGGGTCGATGGCGACCTGATCGGCGCGCTGCGGGGTCACGCCGAGCGTGGCCGCGTCGAGCTATTGTCCTCGGCGGCGACCCATGGGTTCCTCCCGCTGCTCTCGCGCGAGGAGAGCATCGGATTCCAGCTCGCGGTGGGCCGTGCCGAGCACCGCCGTCTCTTCCGCCAGACGCCGCGGGGGTGCTGGGCTCCCGAGTGCGCCTATCGGCCCGGGCTCGAGGAGCACTTCGCGGCGCACGGGTACCACTTCTTCTTCGTCGACGCGCACCTCGCCGAAGCCGGCCACCCGCTGGGGTTGTACCGCCCACCCGGCCGTCCCGACGGCTGACCCCCCGGGGGACCCCCGCAGGGCCAGGGACCGCACGCCGCGCGACGCCCCCCCTAACC
>CAYNNS010000013.1:16524-20294 GCA_964398345.1 uncultured Gemmatimonas sp.
GGGGGACCGCGGGGGGCGCCTGGCCCTACCCGGCCGTGAAGGTCTCGCCCCGGGCCGGCCGGGCTCCCGGGATGGGGCTGGTGCGCGATCCCCAGAGCACCCGGCAGGTCTGGAGCCGTCACGGCGGTTTCCCGGGCGACGGCACCTATCTCGAGTTCCACAAGATCCGTTACCCGGGTGGGCTCAAGCTCTGGCGGGTGACGCACCCCAGCGCCGACCTCGGCCTCAAGCAGCCCTACGAGCCGAACGCCGCGCGGGCCCGCGCCTGGGGCCACGCCGGCCATTTGCACTGGCTGTTGCAGCACCGCGTCCAGACAGCGCACGACCCCGGCGAAAGCCTCATCGTCGCACCGTTCGATACCGAGCTGTTCGGGCACTGGTGGTTCGAGGGCGTCGACTTCATCGCCGACCTGTACCGGCACTTCGCCGGCCATGGCGGCCCTAACCCGCGCACCGCCTCGGCCCACCTCGAGGCCCATCCCCCGGACGCCGCGCTGGCGCTCGCCCGGGGCTCCTGGGGAGCGAACGGCGATTTCAGCATGTGGCAGAACCCCGGCACCCAGTGGACCTGGGATCGCCTCTGGCCACTGGAGCAGCGCTTCTGGAACGTGGCGCCGCTCGCCCTGGCCGATCCCGCGCTGGAAACGGTCCTGGCGCAGGCCGCACGCGAGCTGCTGCTGCTGCAGAGCAGCGACTGGCAGTTCATCATCTCGACCGGGGCGGCCGCCGACTACGCCTCCCGCCGCTTCCTCGGCCACGCCGAAGACCTCGCGCTCTTGCTCGGCGCGCTGGAGTCTCCCGGCGGAGGCCGCCTCGACGCCGTGGCGGCGCAGGCGGAGCGGCTGCGCCAGCGCGACGACGTGTTCCCCGGCATTCTCCCGGTGCTCGCGGGGTTGCTGCAGGGCGAGGCGGTCGGCGCCGCCCGATGAGCTCCGGCTCGCTGCCCCGCCGTTCCGTCGTCATCCACGCCCACTTCTACCAGCCACCGCGCGAAGAGCCCTGGCTCGAGCTGGTCGAACGGGAGCCCGGCGCGGCTCCCTACCACGACTGGAATCACAAGATCGAGCAGGAATGCTATCGCGCGGTGGTGGCGGCGCGGATTCCCGGAGCCGGCGGGCGCATCGCGCGGATCGTGAACACGCTGGAGTCGATCAGTTACAACGTCGGCTCGACCCTCGCCGAATGGCTCGAGCGCGAAGCCCCCCACACCTGGGGCGCGATGCTCGCCGCCGACCGCGTCAGCCGGATGCGCCGCGGCCACGGCAACGCCATCGCGATGCCGTACCATCACCTCATCCTGCCGCTCGCGTCCCGCCGGGACAAACAGACGGAAATCCGCTGGGGCCTCGCCGATTTCCGGCGTCGCTTCGGGCGCGAGCCCGCCGGCATCTGGCTCCCCGAAACGGCGCTCGACGAGGAGACGCTCGACGTCGTGGCCGAAGCCGGGCTCCGCTTCACCATCGTAGCCCCGCACCAGGTCAAGGAGCCTCCGCCGGCGGGGCTGCCCGGGAAATACGTCACCCCGAGCGGCCGCACGCTGGCGCTCTTCGTCTACGACGGGCCGCTCTCGCACGATGTCGCCTTCGGCCCCCTCATCAGCGACGCCGAGCGCTGGAGCACCGAGCTGCAGGAACGCCCGATGGCCGAGGCCGGGCCGATGCTGCTCTCGATCGCCACCGACGGCGAGACCTACGGCCATCATCATCGCTTCGGTGAAATGGCGCTGGCGGCAACGCTCGACAAGGTCGGCAGGAATCCCGAGGTCCGCATCGAGAACTTCGCGGCTTTCCTGGCGCGTCATCCGGCGGAGCACCCGGTGGAGCTGGTGAGTCCGAGCTCCTGGAGCTGCGTCCACGGCATCGAGCGCTGGCGCAGCAACTGCGGCTGCCGGACGCGGCCGGACTACACCCAGGAATGGCGGGCGCCGCTGCGGCAGGCGCTCGACGCGCTCGCCACGGAGCTGCACGCGCGCTTCGAAACCGAGGGCACGCCGCTGCTCAAGGACCCCTGGGCGGCGCGGGACGCGTACAGCACGGTGGGGCTCCCATCCCATCTCCCGGTGCGCGCCCGCGAGCTGCTCGAGATGGAGCGCCACGCGCTGGCCATGTTCATGTCCTGCGGCTGGTTCTTCGACGATGTCGCCGGCCTCGAGACCGTCGGCTGCCTACGCCACGCCGCGCGGGCGCTCGACTGGGCCGGCGGCGACAGGGGGCCGCTCGAGACCGCGCTCCGTGAGCGTCTCGCGCAGGCGGTCAGCAACGATCCGGGCAAGGGAACCGGCCGCGAGGTCTACGACGGCGCAAAGCCCGCATACGCCCCGGAGGTCCGCGTCGCCGCGTCGTACTCCGCGCTCGCCCGGTTCGCTCCGAAGGAGCTCAAGCCGGTGGTGGGACCCTTCAGCGTGGAACCCGAAGGCGAGCAGCGGCTCCAGGTCAGGCACCGGCGCACCGGGCGTCACACGGCGCTCCAGGCGCGAGCCGAACGCAGCGGACCCATTTCGCTGAGTGTCACCGTTGCGCCGGGCGACAGCTCCGAGGCCGCGCCCCACAACCTCGCGCTCGGTGACTTGCCCGAGCCCGAGCAGGACGCGCTGCGGCGGGCGCTGCGAGCCGAGCTCAGGACCGAAGTCCTGAGTCGCGAAGACGAAGGCCGCATCGCCGAGGGGACCGTGACGTATCTCCGCGCCATCGCGGAAGCGCTGGTGCGGCAGCTGCCGGCGGATCCCGCTGCCGCGGGCGAGGTGGCCCTCGAGCGCCTGACCCGGACTCTCGATCTGCTCAGTCTGGAGAATCGCACGATCCCCTTCGACGCGCAGACACGCTACTTCCGGCTGCTCACCCAGGGTCCGCCGGAGGCCCGTCGGCCCTTGCGCGCGCTCGCCGAGCGCTTCGGCTTTGCGCTGCCGAGCGAAACCGACAGCGCCCCGCGCTAGATTTCGCCCATGAGCACTCCCGACGCACCCCGCAGCGTGACGCTGGGCCTGCCGCAGATGCGGGTCGGCGCCGCGGCGGCGGAAAACCTGACGCGGGTTATGGAGCGGATCCGGGAGGCGGCCGCGCGCGGCGCCCAGGTGATCTGCACGCCCGAGCTGTTCCTCGGCCCCTATTTCTGCCAGATCGAAGATCACCAGTTCTTCCGCCCCGCCGAGCCGGTACCGGGTCCCACCCCAGAGAAGCCCGCCGGGCCCCGCGGTGCGCGTGCGGCCCTGTTCCTCGGCTCGGTCACGCAGACACGCCCGGCAGGGCGCCGCGCCAACACCGCCGCGATCCTCGACGCCGACGGCCGCTACCTGGGGAAATACCGGAAGATGCACATTCCGGACGATCCCCAGTACCACGAAAAGTTCTATTTCACCCCCGGCGACACCGGCTTCCGCTCCTGGCAGACGCGCTACGCCAGGCTCGGCGTGCTGATCTGCTGGGACCAGTGGTACCCGGAAGCGGCGCGACTCACCGCGCTGTCCGGGGCCGACATCCTCCTGTACCCGACGGCAATTGGCTGGCTGCCGCCCGAGAAGGCCGAGTTCGGCGAGCGGCAGCAGGCGGCCTGGGAGACGGTGCAGCGCGGCCACGCCATCGCGAACGGCTGCTACGTCGCGGCGCTCAATCGCGTCGGGTTCGAGCCCACGCCCGGGGACCCCACCCGCGGCATTGAATTTTGGGGCGGCAGCCTCGTCCCCGATCCGAACGGCCGGCTGGCCGCCAAGGGGGGGCCGGCCCAAAAGCTGCTCGTGTGGCCCCTTTGCCCTGGGGGCCCCCGAGTCGGTTGGG
>CAYNNS010000013.1:20304-22119 GCA_964398345.1 uncultured Gemmatimonas sp.
CCACTGGCCGTTCCTGCGCGACCGCCGGATCGACGCCTACGCGGCGATCACCGAGCGGTTTCTCGATCCCGCGCAGTGACCCCACCCAGGTCACTGGCCGCTCCCCATCCGACCCTGCGCTCCCTCGGCTACCGCATGCCGGCCGAGTGGGAGCCGCATCGCGGCACCTGGCTCAGCTGGCCCCACAAGGAAGCGTCCTGGCCCGGAAAGTTCGCGCCGATCCCCGGCATCTTCGCCGACCTCGTGGCGGCCCTGGTGCCCCACGAGGAAGTCCACATCAATGTGGGCGACGAAGCGCTGGAAGCCGAGGCGCGGCGGGCGCTCGGCGGCGCCGGCGTTTCCCTAACCCGCGTCTTCTGGCACCGCCATCCCACCAATGACGCCTGGTGCCGCGACCACGGCCCGATCTTCGTGCAGCGCCGCGGCAGCGGCGAGCGGGCCGAGCAGCTGGTGCTCGACTGGGGCTACAACGCGTGGGGTGGCAAATATCCCCCGTTCGACCTGGACGACGTCATTCCCTCGCGCATCGCGGCGGAGCTCGGCCTGCCGGTCGTCGCGCCGGGCATGATTCTCGAGGGCGGCAGCATCGACGTGAATGGCGCGGGGACGCTGCTCACCACCGAGCAATGCCTGCTCCATTCCAACCGCAACCCCGCGCTGTCCCGGGCCGCGATCGAGAGGAACCTGCGCGACTGCCTCGGCGTGCGCCGGATTCTCTGGCTGGGCGAGGGGATCGAGGGGGACGACACCGACGGCCACGTCGACGACCTGGCGCGCTTCGTCGCGGCGGACACCATCGTCACCGTCGTGGAAAGCGATCCCAGCGATCGCAACTTTGCCCCGCTGCGTGACAACCTCGCCCGGCTCCGGGCCATGACGGACCAGGACGGCGAGCCGTTTCGCGTGGTGGAGCTGCCGATGCCACCGGCGGCGTACTACGAGGGGCAGCGGCTGCCGGTGAGTTACGCCAACTTCTACATCGCGAATGGGGTCGTGCTCCTTCCCGGGTTTGCGGCGCCGCAGGATGCCGTCGCCCGGGCGACGCTGCAGTCGCTCTTCCCGGAGCGGCGGGTTCAGCTGATCAATTGCACCGATCTGGTGTGGGGGCTGGGCGCCCTGCACTGCGTCACCCAGCAGTGGCCGGCGGCCTGACGTCGGAGAGCAGCTCCTCGACCGCGGCGGCGAGCGCATCCGACGAGAAGGGTTTCTGCAGGAAGGCCTGGCGCGATCCGGGCTTGAGGTCGCCCTTCACTTCGTCGCCGGTGTAGCCCGAGAGGTACAGCACCGGCAGCTCGGGCCAGCGCGAGCGCAGCTGCTCCATCAGCTCGGCACCGCTCATGCCGGGCATCACGACGTCGGTGACCACCGCGTCGATCCCCTGTAGTCCGGTGGCCAGCATGGCGATCGCCTCGCCGCCATCGGCGGCAAGCAGCAGGTCATAGCCATATTGTCGCAGGATCCGGGCGGTGAGCTGACGAACACCGTCGTCGTCCTCCACCAGGAGCACCCGAGCCCGGCGGGCCGCATCCCCGGTTTCGGGAGCTCCGGCGGGGGGATCGGGAGCCGCGCCTTCGCGGTGGACCACGCGCGGCAGAAAGATCCGGAAGCTGGTCCCGGCGCCCGGCTCACTCTCGACCGTGACGAATCCGTTGCTCTGCTGCACGATGCCGTAGACGGTGGAGAGCCCTAACCCGGTACCCTCGCCGACGGGCTTGGTGGTGAAGAACGGCTCGAACACCTTGGTCACCACCTCCGGCGCCATCCCCATCCCGGTGTCCGCCACCAGCAGGATCACGTAGTCGCCCGGAGGCACCC
>CAYNNS010000014.1:0-22057 GCA_964398345.1 uncultured Gemmatimonas sp.
GGATTACCCGCTGCACCTCGGCCTGACCGAGGCGGGAATGGGGATGAAAGGCACCGTGGCGAGCACCGCCGGTCTCGCGATTCTGCTGCAGGAGGGCGTCGGCGACACCATTCGGGTCTCGCTCACACCGCTGCCGGGTGGCGACCGCAGTGAAGAGGTCCGCGTCGCGCAGCAGATCCTGCAGTCGCTCGAGCTGCGGAGCTTCACGCCCCAGGTGACCAGCTGCCCGGGATGCGGCCGCACCACCAGCACGTTCTTCCAGCAGATGGCCCAGGACATTCAGGGCTATCTCCAGCAGCGGATGCAGCAGTGGCGAGTAACCCGGCCCGGCGTGGCGGAGCTCCGGGTCGCGGTCATGGGGTGCGTCGTCAACGGTCCCGGCGAATCGAAGCACGCCGACCTCGGGATCTCGCTCCCCGGCACGTTCGAGGGGCCGAAGGCCCCGGTCTACGTCGATGGCCGGCTGCTCACCACGCTCAAGGGCGATGCCATCGTCGCCGACTTCCTCGCCATTCTCGACGCCTACGTCGAGCGACGGTACCCCGCGTGATCCAGAGCGGTACCCTGCTCGAGCATCCCCTGCGCGCGCTCCCGGCGCTGTTCCTCGCCGGACTCGTGACGAGCGTGACGCCGTGCGTGTATCCCATGATCCCGATCACCGTGGGGATCCTGGGTGGCGGCGCCGCGGCGAGAACCCGGGCGCGGACGGTCACCTACACCCTGCTCTACGCGCTCGGCCTGGCGCTGGTCTACGCGTCGCTCGGGCTGCTGGCCGGATTGTCCGGCACGCTGTTCGGGACGGTGAGCTCCAATCGCTGGGCCTACCTCGTCATGGGCAATCTGCTGCTGCTCGCTGCCCTGGCGATGCTGGACGTCTTCCCGGTTTCGGCCCCGGCCAGATTCGTGGCCTGGGCGAGTCGATTCGGAGCGCGGTCGCCGCTTTCGGTGTTTCTCATGGGTGCGACCTCGGGACTGGTCGCGGCACCCTGTGGCGCGCCCGCGTTTGCTGCCGTGCTCACCTACGTGGGCAGCAGCAGGAGCGCCGGGCTCGGCTTCCTTTATCTTTTGGTCTTCTCGGTCGGAATGACCGCGCTGCTGATTGCGGTCGGTCTTTCCGCGGGAATCCTGGCCGCGTTACCCCGGGCGGGACGCTGGATGAACTGGGTGAAGAAGGCGGCGGGAGTCGTCATCCTCGTGATGGCGGAGTACTACCTCGTCAAGGCCGGTCAAGCATGGTAGCACGCCGACTGTTCTCGGTGGCATTCCTCGTGACGCTCAGCGCGCCGGCTGCGGCGCAGCAGCTCGATGCGGGCATCGCCATCGGGAGCAAGGCGCCCGCGGTGAGCATCAACGATCTCGATGGGAAGAGTGTGGCGTTGGCCTCGCTGATCGGGAGCAAGCCGGTGTTGCTCGAGTTCTGGGCCACCTGGTGCTCGATCTGCAAAGCGCTGTTGCCGCAGCTCGAGGCGGTCCACAACACGTTTGGGGATCGTGTGACAATCGTCGGAGTAAACGTCACGGTCAACGATTCCAAAACCCGGGTGCGACGGTACCTCGAGGAGCACCATCCGCCCTTCCAAGTGCTCTACGACGACAAAGGTGCCGGGGTGCGCGCGTTCGACGTGCCGTCCACCTCGTTCATTGTGGTCCTCGATCGCGCCGGAACCGTGGCGTATACCGGGTCAGGGGAGAGTCAGAATCTGGTCGCTGCGGTGCGCAAAGCGATGGGACGGCCCTAGCGTTGCTACGAAGCCCCGCATTTTCCGGGGGGAAACCCCTCAGATTTGCGCCGCGGTGCGAGGGTCTGCACTGAGTTTAAGTAATCTCGTAGTATGAAGTTAGGGTGTCTCGCCATGGTTTCGGCACACGGTTTGCCAAACTCTGGCCTTGCCTGAAGGGTTTGGCACGGGCTGGATCAAGGCCGGACAATGACTTGACCGTGGTTTGGCCAGCCGTTATCTTGGCCCGTCGTCTCACAACTCAATCCCCCTCGGATTTTTGTGGGGGACGCATCGGTAGCATCGGCAGGGCGGCCCGAAATTTTTCCGCCATCTCGATGCCCACCTGTGGTGCGCCCTGGCGGGCCGCAGTCCGAGTTTCGTGCACCATCGCCCGAGTTCCGGGCTGAACGGTTGTAACACAGTAGAGACTCGCAGTTTGGCTCACAACCACATCGAGGGGGAGTGAATGAGCAAGCTCTATCGTTCCCTGCTGTGGTCAGGCCTCGTGGCAGTCGGAGTGGCCGCTTGTGGTGACGACCTCACCATACAGCCGCCTGCTCCGCCTGCCGCGGCGACTGTCCACAGCATCAGTGTCGCACCGAACAACGTGACGGTTCCGATCGGCACGACTGTTCAGATGCAGGCGGCGGTGAACGCCGACGCCGGTGTCGCGACGACGGTGACCTGGTCGATCAACGCCCCGGTGTCGGTGGCGTCGATCAGCGCCTCCGGTCTGCTCACCACGGCCGGAGCCGGTGCAGTGGCCGTCCAGGCCTGTTCGACCGTGAATACCGCCGTCTGCGGCAATGCCACCATCACGATCAGCTCGTCGGCTGCGACCGTGTCACAGGTGAACGTGACGCCAGGCCAGGCCTCGATCGTCAAGGCGGCTGCCGGAAGCACCACGCTCCAGCTGACCGCCGCGGTCCTGGGTACCAACAACCCGAGCCAGACCGTGACTTGGTCACTCTCGGGCAATCCGTTCGGTGCCAACGCGTCCATCAGCGCGGGGGGCCTGCTGACCATCACCGCCGCGCAAAACGCGGGCGGCACCGTGAACGTCAGCGCCTGCTCTACGGTGACGGGCTTTACCTCGGTTTGCGGCTTCTCGGCGGTGACCTTGCAGATCCCGACGCCCGCAACCGTCAGCATCGCGAGCGTCACGTGGGTGCCCGCCGCCGCCCCCGCTTCCTGCGCACCGATCCCCGGCGCCCCCTCTGAGCCGGTGGTGCTCACCAACGTGCGTTGCCAGATCGAAGTCACCGCGAACGTCAACGCCGGCGACGTGCAGCTGTCGCGGCTCGACGTCCTCATCGGTGGTCAGGTCGTCGCGAGCCAGACCTTCCCGGGTACTGTCGCCGCCGAAGGTGGCAACAGCTCGGTGAGCGCTCCGGTGACCGTCTCCCTGAGCGTCAACACCCAGATGCTGCGCCGTCCGACTGGTTCGGCGACGTTGTTCGTCCCGGTCATCTTCAACGGCAACAACTTCATCACGTTGAATCTCTACACCTCGGCGTCGGCCACCCCGCTGGCTTCGGCGGCCACGCCGGTCGTCATGAACAACCCGGATGCCGCGATGAAGGCCGCCGCGGCGTACACGCTGATCAATAACTCCAGCTCCCCGTCGTTCACGAACGTCACGGGTACCTGGTTTACTGGGACGCAGACCGGTGGTTCGATCTTCTATCTCAGCTTCAGCACCGCCGTCCCGACCGCTCTGAGCTTTACCTCGACCGGCTGCGGCGGCGCGTCCACCAGCAACAACATCACCGGCACCGCGGCGTCGGGTATCACCATCGGCGCGAACTGGACCTGCGCCGGCTTCGAAGGTGGTAACAGCGTCACCGGCGTCACCCTCCCGGCTACCTATGCGGCGGGTGCGACCGGCCCGGATGGCACCCCGATCGTGGCGGCGGCCGCGCTCTCGAACATCGGCAGCGCGTTCAATCTCAACGTCGCGGGCTCGACTGTGGCTTGCCCCGGGACGGGAGCTCCTCCGGCTGGTTGCGAAGCCCGCTGGAACATGATTCAGCCCGGAACCAATGCGACCGCGAGCGCCGTTGTTCTGGTGGACAACAAGGCGCCGACGGTCACCATTGGCGTGATTGCGTATAACGCTGCCTACGACCAGAAGTGGGTCAACGGTAGCTACAACCTCTCCGGCCAGGTCACGGTCGTCGACGGCGGCACCGGTCCCAACCCGGCCGCTACCGCCACCCGGTTCTGGGCAGGCATCGCCGGTTGCAGCGGCGCGTTGATCACCACGGCGACCGCCAGCAGCCTGGCGGAGACACTGACCTCGTCCGGCGCCGATTCGTACGTCATCTGCGGCACCGGCGCGGACAACATCGGCAACACCGCGGCGAGCGGCGCCTCCAACAACTTCGGCGTCGACAAGACCGCGCCGCTGGTTCGTCTTGCCGGCTCCACTGCGGCAACGCCGAGCATCGCGCCGAGCAATACGTCGAGCATCAGCGCCTCCCCGAATACCACGATCTACGCCACGGCGGCGCAGATCAACAGCCAGGTCTTCGGTCTTGAGGGCTTCGACACCCGTTCCGGCTTCAACCAGTTTGTCGTGCCGGGCTCCGATGCTGCTACGCAGACGCTAACCCGGACCCTGCAGACCGGTGTGACTCCGTGCTCGGTCAACGACCAGCTGACCGTGGTCCTGTCCGACTCCTGGATCCGGATGCCCACCCTCACGCTGATCGATTGCGGCAGCGGGTTGGCGGGTTACTACGATTACTCCGGCAGCGTGAATGACCGGGCGGGCAATTTCAGCACCACCATCGTCCGGAACTTCGCGTACGATCTCTCGGCCCCCGTGACGTCGTTCGTCTCGCCGGGCCAGACCACCTACACGCCGGGCACCACGGCGTCGTTCAACGTCATCGCGAGCGACGACCTCGAGGTGCTGAACTCGTACCTCGCCTTCAGCTTCACCGGCCTCGGACCGCCGGCGACCGGCATCATCTATCCGTACGGCTCGTTCGCCGGCCTGACCATCGGTCTGCCGTGGCCGAGCAACTCTCCGATCTCGGCGACCGTGCCGAGCGCGGGTACCAGCGGCACGATCTCGATCCCGTACCTCATCGGTCGTATTGACGAGAGCTGCGTGGCGGCGGGCGTACCCTATCCGTCCTGCAGCGCGGTTGTCGGCAGCAAGACGATCAGCGGGGAGTACAACCGGGATCTCAACCTGAACGCGCCGAGCTCCGGCAACGCGGCCCAGGCTCCGAAGGGCATTGTGACGAACGTGCAGGACATCGCCGGTCGTGACGGCCTCACTGGTGCGGCGTTCTCCTTCAACCCGGTCACCTTCGTGACCCCCGTCAGCGAGCAGTGGAGTGGCGCGACTGACGTGTCGACCTGGATCGGCAAGAACGGCACCGGCGATTGCCCGGCGGCCACCATCTGCGCCGACCAGAAGACCTCGACCTCCAACGGTCTCCGGTTCTTCACGACGGTGAGCCTCTGGCGGTTGAACACAGCCACCAACCAGTGGACCTACTGCGCCGATCTTGCTCCGCAGGGTCCGCCGGCCTTCGTTGACAACGGCGTCTACCGGATCTGGCGCTCGATCATCGCCACTCCGGGAGGCTCCACCACCTGCGGCGTCCTCACCGGCTTCTACCGCGTGATGGGTACGATGAACGGCGCCGGCCTCTTCAGCCCGAGCTTCTAAGCAGCACTGGAAGCTTGGCCCGCAGTACAGGAAGCCCCGCCTCACGGCGGGGCTTCCTGCTTTATATTCCCGTCGCGTGAAGCCACCCCTCCGCGTCGGCTACCTGGTCCAGCAGTATCCCCCAGAAATCGGTGCCGGCCCCGCGCGCGCAGGTGAGCTGGCGCGCCGGTGGACCACGGCAGGCGCCGAGGTCACGATCATCACGGCCATGCCGAATCGGCCGGAAGGGCGCATCTACCCCCCTTATCGCGGTCGGCTCTTCCAGCAGGAATCCATCGACGGCGTCCGAATCCTGCGCTCCTGGCTCTATGCCCGGCCCGGCGGACGCTTCTCGACCGTGTTGTTGAACAACGCGACCTTTGCGGCCACCGCAACGGTGCACGCGCTCGCACGGGCGGGCCCGTTCGACGTTCTGATCGCGAGCTCGCCGCCGTACTTTCCGGTTCCGGCAGGGCTCCTGCTTCACTGGTTGTGGGATACCCCGCTGGTCTGCGAGCTCCGCGATCTCTGGCCGGAATACCTGATCGAGATGAATGTGCTGCGGCGCCGTTCCTTCGAGCGGGCGGTCCTCGCGACGGACGCGGCCATGCTGCGAAGGGCCGCCCACGTCGTGACCGTCACCGCGCCGCTGCGCGACCGCCTGGTTGCGAAGGGAGTCTCCGAGAGCCGTATCTCGGTCATCTCCAATGGCGTCGATCCGGACGAGTATTTCCCCCGTGAGGAGCCCCCGCCCGTCGCTGCGCTCCATCGCGGCGACGGCACGTTCACCGTTGGATACCTCGGCAACTTTGGCGCGGGCCAGGAGCTCGGTGTCGTGCTGGAAGCGGCGCGAATCCTCGGGGAACGGGGAGCCGGTGTGCGCATGGTGATGGCGGGTGGCGGGACCGAGCACGCGCGAATTCAAGCGGACGCCACCCGGTTGGCCCTGCCGAATCTGCACATCCTGCCGACGATCCCGAAGCACTCGACTCGGGCCTTCTACAACAACTGTGACGCCTGTCTCGTCCCCTTGGCACCGCTGCCCATTTTCGCGGACGCCTTGCCGACGAAGTTCTTCGAGATCATGGCCTGCGGCCGTCCGGTGATTGCGTCGGCCGCCGGGGAAGTGCGCCGGGTGCTCGAATCGAGCGGTGCAGGATGGGCGGTGCGTCCGGGCGATGCTGCCGCGCTCGCGGACGCGATCGGCCGGCTCGCGGCCCTCTCCCGCGGCGAGCGGGCCCAGATGGGTGCGCGGGGTGTCGACTACGTTGCCGACCGCTTTCATCGCGGCGTGCTCGCGCTGCGCTACCTCGAGGTACTGACCGCCGTAGCCGGGGAGGCCCGGTGATTGCCGTCACCGGGGCATCCGGGTTCATCGGCACCGCGCTGTGCAATGCCCTTGCCGGGAGAGGCGTGCCGCTGCGCGAGGTCACCCGCGCTGCCGGGGCCGTGAAGGAGGCGGGACGCGAACGCGCGGTCATTGCCGACCTCACGCTTGCCGAGCTGCGTCCCGCCTTCGTCGGCGCGGACGTAGTCGTGCATCTGGCCGGCCGCGCGCACCGGCTCCGTAGCGATGGGGACGACGCGCTGACGCAGTACCGGCGTGTCAACGTGGAAGGAACCCGGGCCGTGGTCGCAGCCGCAGCGGCCTCCGGCGTTGGCAGAGTCCTGGTGGCCAGCTCGGTCAAGGCCGTCGGGGAGTCCAATTTAGAACCGTGGACCGAAGCGACTCCCGCCGCCCCCGCCGATGACTACGGACGCAGTAAGCTCGAAGCGGAGGCCGCCGCGCTCGAGGCCGGCCGGGCCCTGGGCAGCGAGGTCGTCATCATGCGGTTCCCGTTGGTGTATGGGCCTCGCGCGCCCGCGAACGTACGGCGTCTGGTTGCCCTGGTGCGTCGTGGGTGGCCGCTCCCGCTTGGTGCCATATCCAATCGTCGGAGCCAGCTCTCCCTGGGGAATCTCATTGCGGCCATCGACGCGCTGAGTGCCGCTCGGGGGATTGGTGGGCAGACCTTCTTCGTCGCCGATGGCATCGATCTTTCGACACCAGCACTCATCCGGGCAATCGCGGCCGGAATGGATCGTCCCGCCCGGCTCATTCCCGTACCGGCCGGTCTGCTTCGCGCCCTGGGACGCATTGGTGACGCGGTGAATCACCTCGTGCCGATCCCGCTGACCTCCGGCGAGGTTCAGCGACTCACCGCCTCACTCACCGTTTCCATCGAGCGGCTCCGCACCCTGACGGGATTCCTGCCGATCGAAACTCCCGAGGCCGCCTGGCGGGCTACGGCGCGCTGGTTCATGCAGCAGACTCGATGACCACCGGCGAGCTCGGGGTTCTCGTCCTGGTGCTGATCGTCGCTTGGTTCGGCACCGGTGCGCTTCGGCGCTTTGCGCTCGCCCGTGCGCTGGTGGACGTACCGAATGAGCGCAGCTCTCACTCGGTGCCGACCCCGCGAGGCGGCGGCCTCGCCGTCGTGATTCCTGTGCTCGCAGCGATCCTGGTGGGAGCAGTGCAGGGATGGGTCTCCCGCAACGTCGCGATCGCACTGCTGCCGGCCGCTGTGGCCATCGCCGCTGTCAGCTGGCTCGACGACCTGCGTGGCCTCCCTGCCAGTCTCAGGCTCCTGGTGCACTTCGCGGCGGCGGGTTGGGTGGTATATCGCATCGGGCCGGTGACCGCACTCGATGGGTCGCTCGCACTGGGCTGGACGGCCCGTCTCGTTTCCGTATTGGCCCTGGTGTGGCTCTCCAACCTTTTCAATTTCATGGATGGAATCGACGGCCTCGCCGCCAGCGAAGCCATTTGCGTCGCGCTGGCTGGTAGCCTGCTTTGCTGGCGAAGCCGCGACCTGGAGCTGACGTGGCTCGCCGGGGTTCTCGCGGCCGGCGTTGCGGGCTTTCTCCCTTGGAACTGGCAGCCCGCCAAGATATTTATCGGGGACGTCGGTGCGGTGTTCCTGGGTTTCCTGCTGGGAGCACTGGGTCTGCTGGCTCAGCAACGGGGCGATATCCCCGCGGCGGGTTGGAGCCTGCTGCTTGGGGTGTTTATCGTCGATGCGACGCTCACGCTCGGCCGGAGGCTGCTGCGCGGACACCGCTGGTCGACGGCCCACAAGGGCCACGCCTATCAGCGAGCGGTGCAGGCCGGGTTGACGCACGCCCGGGTTGTTGAGGTCGTCCTCGCGGTCAATACGATCCTCGCGCTGATCGTCTGGGCGGCGCTCGAGTCGAAGGGATGGGGCGTCGCCCTGTACGCCGGCGGCGTGATACTCCTGTTCAGCTTGTACTTCTGGATCGAGCGGGTCAGGCCGATGTAGCGGCGCGACCTGTGCGTTCACCATGGCGTACAGTATCATTCCCGCCGATTTCAGCCCGGGGAGCGCAATGACCGGACGAGCTGAGGGAGAGTTGGAGGTCCGCACCCTGCTCAGCGCCATGGCTCGCACCGGGGGGGCGGCGCTCCTCGTTGGTGCTGCGGCTGCCATCGTCGCCGCCGTGGTCTTTGCCGTGTTGCCCAGCAAATACGAGGGGACGTTGGTGGTGGTCCCGGTTCCGAGCGCGCGGGCTGGTGGCGGCCTCAACGACGCCGCCTCACTCCTCGGAACCACGCTGCAATTGGGTGCGAGCGGCTTCGACGCCACGCGCGACGTCGTGGCCTACCTGCTCCGGTCTCGTACCGTGCTGCTGGCCGCGGCGGCGAAACCCTACGCGGGACGACCGCTCGCGATTCCCATCGCGCAGCTCGAGGCGCGCCCCGGTGATGAGGACCACCTCCTGGCCAATCTCCGCGGGGCGCTGCGCGTCACGAGCTCCAAGGAAACCGGGTTCGTCACCCTGACACTCCGGGCCCAGGACAGCGGGGCGGTGCGCGCCTTTCTCGCCGAGGTGGTGGGTCAGACCCAGCGGCTCTTTTCGGAAGTAGCGCAGTCGCAGGCGCGGCAGCTGCTCCTGGCGCAGGACCGCCGTCTCGACAGCGCCGAGGCCGAGTTGCGGCAGCATGAGGACCGGTTGCTCGGGTTCGACGAAGGCAACCGGATAGTCGTTCCGCGTTCGCGTCTGAGTCTGGAGCGCGCCCGGCTCGAGCGCGCGGTGACCAGCGCGGCCCAGGTCCACGAGCAGGTGACCGCCGACCGGCAGTCGGCCATCGCGCGTGAGCTCGAAGAAGCCCCGGCGATCGCGACCGTCGAGCAGCTGCCGCAGCTGCTATTCCCCAAGCCGAAGCGCATTCTCTTCCGTGCGCTCCTCCTGGGCATCGCCGTTGCCGGGGCGGGCGTCCTCCTGGGAGTGACGCGCGAGCTCGCGCGTGGATCCCGTCCGCTGCAGAACTAGCGGTGGATGATCTTCTTGAATGCCTTGAGTCCGGTGGCTCCCGCGCGGGCGAGCAGGCCTTCGAACCCTATCCACTTGTCTCGATACTCCGCGATCACCCGGCTCGGTGCCAGCGCCGCCAGGACGCGAAGGTAATCGGTGGCCAGGCGGTGGTAACGCGGGGAGTGCACGTTGTCGAATCGCCAGTCCGGATCCAGATCGTACAGCGTCCACCACCTCGTGGTGTAATGCGGCAGCATCCGCTCAGCCGAGGCGAGATAACGATTGAATCGGTCGCAGGACACCGAATCCCCCAGCCAACGACCCATTTCCCACAAGCCAAAGAGCGACGCCAGAAATCCATTGAGCACCCCTGTCGGCTGGCTGGGATACTCCTCGACGTACGGCACTCCGGCCTTCGGATGGACGGCCTGGAACCCTCCCTGCTCGATCGGCGTGTCGAAGAGTGCGACTGCCGCATGGGCGGCTTGGCGGTAGCTCGTATCGCCGGAGAGCAGCCAGGCCCGAAGCATCACAGACGCCCCACGGCTTTGCGCCAGCGCCGAATACCAGGGAGCCCTGCTGCGGTACCAGTCGAAGCTGTAGCTCCACCGGCCCCGCGCATCGGGGGCGTTCCGGAATGCCGTGGCGTAACGGAAAAAAGCTGCGTGATCTCCCGCGTCATGGCACGCGAGTGCGTACTGAAACGCCGCTTCCGGGTTGCGTTGCAAGCCGATCGGCCGGCCGTAGTTGAGCGCGATGAGCCCTTCGCTGTCAGTGACGGTATAGCGGAGCTTGGCGGAATAATCCATCAGGTAGAGTGGAGATGGCGCTGCGGAGGCCTCGTACGCGCGGAGACTTTCGCCGTCGTGCACCCGCGGTGGTTCGGGCAAGTACCAGAACGCCGCAGACGACGAGGCCCCATCCTCCCGGCGGGTCACGTAGTTCCGGAGCAGGCGAGTTAGCTTCCGCATGGCTACCAGGTGGGAGTCGGCCCGGTCGGCGCCTGCCAGAGGGCCTGAAGATCGCGGGCGAATGATCGCCTGGCTGATCGCAGGCGTCAATTTGGTCTTGCTCGGCGCGACGGGAATCGGGTCGCCGGCGCCGACGGCGGTCGGGATCTGGGAGCTCATTCTCGCTGCGGCCCTCGGCTTCACGATCTTCCTGCTCGTCGCCGGAGCCTTCACGGGGCAGGTACGGGTTACCTCGCGGGCCCAGATCGTTCCCCTCGTACTCGTCGCGGCCCTCGCCTTCCCGGTCCTGATTTCGGTGATCGTCGGTTTGTTGCAGGGCGTCCCGGTGGACGCCGCCACCCGGTCCGCGCTTCCCTATGCGGCGTTCCTGCCCGTTGCGCTTCTCGGACTGCTCGTCGGGCCGGCACCGCGGCTGGGTGTCATCACGGGGCCGTTGCTCGTCGCTGGGGGAGTGCATGCGTCGTACCTGTTCGGGCTCTTCCTGCTGCGTGTGCCCGAGCCGACAAATCTTCGCTCGGTGTTCCTGGCACGCATCACATTTCTCGACGCCAGGACCACGCTTCCTCTGGTTCTCGGTGCCGCCATGCTCGCGCTCGGAGGCCTCACCCGCGCACGGGGGTGGGTGCTGCGCCTGGTCTGGGCAATTCCGTTGGCGCTGGCGATCGGAGGTACGGTTTCGACCCAGACTCGCTCACAATTGCTGGCGCTTGTCGCGGGTGCCGCCGCGTTCGGGTTCTTCTTCGCGACCTGGCGGTCGCACCGGAGCGGAGAGCGATGGTTCGTCAGCTACGCGAGAGGTCTGCTTTGGGTGGTGCTCGGCTTGGCGGTGACGCTTGCCGTCCTGATCGCGATTCCGCAAACCCGAGCGCTGCTTCAGGCCCTCGTGATTCGGAGTCAGACCAGTGCCGACACCGGCCGGATCGGCGACGAATGGGTGCCGGCCGTCAACGCGCTGCTCGATCGGGGCATACCGGGCCTGTTGGGCGGCATCGGTGCCGGCCAGAGCTTCATCACCGCGAGCGGAGAGGAGCGGACGTACATCCACAACCTGGTGCTTCATGCGCTGGTCTATTTCGGCGCTCCAGGCTTGTGCCTGCTCCTCCTGGCCTATGCGGTGCTTCTTGCCGGACTCTACCGGCGCGGAGTGCGAAGCGGTGACGTCCGCTACTTCGCCCTCGCCGCGCTACTGGTCTCCTTGCTGGTATACGCCCAGTTCTTTGCGGTACACAAACTGTTTTCGTTCAACCTGATGGTGATGCTCGCCATGCAGGCGTTGGTGCAGCCCCCGGGCGCCATGCGCAGCGGATGAGCGGAGCGGGCGCGGTGCCGCCGGCCGTCCCGCGGTGGAAGCCCAGTCTGTACCAGGCGGCCGTGGTCCTTTCCGGGCTGAGCGCCGTGCTCGGCCTGGGCCGCGATGTGCTGGTGGTGCGCCGTCTCGGGCTCGGCGTCGCCAACGACGGTCTGCAATTCACCCTTTCCGTCATCTACACCATCTCCCTGCTTGGAGATCCGTTGCGGCTCGCAGCCCTCAACCTGCTGGAGCGCCGTACCGGGATCCGTCTGAACGCTGTCCTCGCGTTTGGCATTCTTGCGGTCGCGGCACTGCTGACGTCCCTGTTCCATGCGGGTGCGGGACGGATTCCCCTGGGATGGCTGCTGCTGGCGGGCGTCGCCGGGGCGGCGAACCTCTTGTTCGCCTGGGTGCTGCCTCGCTGCCAGCGCGCGGGGCCCTTCCTGCCGGTCCATGCGGTGACCGTGATGCCAAATATCCTTATCGTGATCGGTCTGCTGTTTCCCGCCGCGTCGGCGGAGGCATTTGCGGAACGAGTCGTCCGGCTTTTCCTGCTGGCTCCGCTACTTCAGCTCGGTGCATTGTCATTGCTGTCGCGCTTTGGTGAGCGGCGACAGCTCGCGCCGCCTCCCAGCGTGCGAGAGGGGCTCCGGCCGATGGCGTGGCACGTCGCTGGAGCCGGAGGAGGACAAGCCGCCCAATTCTTCCTCCGGCGAGCACTGCTGCTGGCTCCGCCGGGCACGCTGTCCGCGTTCGCGCTGGTGCTTCGGGGCGCGGACACCCTCCGCGCCGTCTTCGTGGACACCTACATTGCTGTGCGTGTACGCCGGTGGACCTCAGGGGAACGGCCCACGAACGCTGCGGTAGATGGACGCTGGTTGGGGCCGGTGCCTCTCGGCGTGGTGGCGGTGCTCGCTCTCATCGTGGCCTTGGCCTGGCAACGCGCTTCAGGCGCCTTTGTTGCCTCGGCGCCCCTCATGGTGGTGATCGGGACCTACTTCGCGCTTGCGCTGCGGGTCAGGTATCAGGAGCTGAATACCTCCGCCCAGCCATTGCCCCTTGTGCTTCGGATGGCCGGACTCGAGATCGGAGCGGGGCTCCTTGCCGGAGTCATGAGCGTCGTTGCCGTTCCGGTCGCCCTGTTCGCGTGGCTGATCTATGTTGCCAAGCCGGCCGCCGGGTTGCGTCTCGTCGACACACAGCATCTGGCCGAAACCGACCTCCCGCCGGAGGCCTAGCCAATGTGCGGCATTGGTGGAGCAATCGGCCGGCCGGACGATGCAAGCACGACGGGATTTGCCGCGGCTTGCCTCGACTCCCACGCGCGACGCGGGCCCGACTACCAGGAGATGCGGGTCCTCGCTTGCGCGGATTGGCAGATCCAGCTCGCCCACAATCGGCTGACCATTCTCGACCTGTCACCCGGCGGCAACCAGCCGATGGCCCGCAGTCGGGGAGCGCTCTGGATCACGTACAACGGGGAGATCTACAATCACCGCGAGCTGCGCGCGGAGCTGGCCCGCCTGGGTCACGCCTTCGCGAGCACGAGCGATACGGAGGTCCTGCTCGCCGCGTACCTCGAATGGGGAATCGACTGCCTTCCCCGGCTCAACGGCATGTTCGCCTTCGGGCTGGCGGATCTCGCTCGCCGCCGGCTCGTGCTGGTGCGCGATCGCTTCGGCGTCAAGCCGCTGCACTACCACCTGGCTCCCGCACGTCTGCTGTTCGCCTCCACGGCCAGGCCGCTGACCCGCGTGGTGGGGCAGGAGCCGGATGCGGGTTACCTGTCGCGCAGCGCGCGCTATGGGCTCTTCGACGATGCCTCGCCGCGCACCCAGTTTCGCCACATCAGCGCCCTTCGCCCCGGCCATGCTCTGATCGTGCCGCTCGATGCGGCAAACCTGCAGGGCAACGAAGTCCGGTACTACTCCCTGGAAGACCGGGTTAGGGCCCTGGTCCCCGTGCTCGCGGATCTCGGGGCTTCAGCGGCCTTGAGAGAGTGCCGGAACCGGCTGGCGGACGCGGTCACGCTCCGGCTCGCCGCCGATGTGCCGGTGGCGGTGTCGTTGTCCGGTGGACTCGATTCGGCAACGCTTTCAGCACTCGCGGCCGAGCGCCATTCCGACCTGGTGGGTTTCACGTTTGGCGATCCCGCGAGCCCGGAAACGGAAGGCCCCATGGCGGCGCGCGTCGCGAGCCGCCTCGGTATGCGAATTGAGTACGTGCTGCCTCCCGCGACCGCCATGGTGCAGCTCTTCTGGGAATGTCTCGACGCGCAGGACGCGCCGTTCCTCGGCGGGAGCGCGGTTGCGCAATACGCCCTCTACCGGGCGGTGCGTGCCGCGGGAGTCAAGGTGTTGTTGGGCGGACAGGGTGGCGATGAGGCGTTCATGGGTTACCGGAAGTACCTCGCCTGGCGATTGCTGGCTGCGCTGCGAGCTCGGCGCCCCGTCGAAGCGGTTCGCTCCGCCTCCGGGGTTGCCCTGGCCCTATGGGCTCAGCGCGAGCAATGGGGTGCCTACCGGCAGGCAGGGCGGAGACACCTCGGGGGCGGAGCGCGGGACAGTCTTCTCGTCATCCCGGAGGAGCCATCGTTTCCGTTTCCGGCCCTCCCCAGGCTCGGATTGCAGGGCCGCCAGATCGCCGACGTTACGACCGGCGGCCTCCCCACGCTGCTGCGTTACGAGGACCGGAACTCCATGGAGAATTCCGTCGAGAGCCGGCTGCCCTTCCTCGACTATCGGCTGCTCGAGTGGGCGATTGCGTTGCCCACCGGTCTCAAGCTGCGGAACGGCTACGGAAAGTGGCTCTTGCGACAGGTCGCGCCGGACCGGCTCCCATCCGAGCTCGTGATGGCAAGGGCCAAGCGCGGGTTCGATGTCGCCAGCGCAGAATGGATCTCGCTGGGACTCGGCGCCCAGATCCGGGCGGAGGTACACGGGAGCTGGCGGCATGCTGCGGAGTACTTCGTACCGGGCACAAACCCGGAGCAGCAGTTCAGCGATGCGGCCCTCGTGCAGCTGCCTCGCCGATTTGCCGATGCTGTCGCAGCGTTGTGGATCGGGCGGTGCCTCGCATGACTGCGGAGACCCCACTGGTCGATGGCTTGACAGCATCGGTTCCATGACACTTTCCCTTGGCGGGTTCAGGTATCATCTTCAGGGTAGTGCCTAATCAACGAGCGCAGGACCCCAGCCAACGGACTCCATCCCGTTGGGACTTGGATCTTTCCGACCGGGTGCTTTTCCCGCTCGACTTTGGGGTTTCTCTCTTTGCCATTCTGCTGGCCTCCTCATTCCGGTTCGAGGCGTTCGTACCCCCTGAGCCTTACCCCGCGATTCTCGGGGCCTACGCCTTGTTCACCCTCCCGATCCGGATGGGGTGTTTCGCATTCGGAGGGTTGTACCGGCGGATGTGGAAATTCGCCGGCCTGGTGGATCTCGAGCGAGTTCTGGTTGCTACGCTGGCGGCCGGTGGCCTTGATTTCGTGGTCGGCGCCTGGGTCCTGCCCTCTCTGGGAATCATACCGGTCCGTGTACCGTTTTCAGTCCTCGCGCTTGATGGACTGCTGACCATCGGACTGATCGCGGGCCCCCGTTTTGTGGTGCGGCTGGCGACCCGTCGCGCGTTTCTTGCCCTGGGTTCTCCCCCTCCACGCCGGGCGTTGATTGTGGGGGCAGGTTCCGCGGGAGGGCTGGTTGCCCGCGAGTTGCTCGCCAATCCGTCGCTGGGCATCCTGCCCGTCGGCTTTCTCGATGACGCCAAATCGAAACAGGGGCTGCATCTCCACGGAGTTCCGGTCGTGGGTCGCTTGAGCGACTTGTCCCGCTTGGCGGGGACGATGGGGGCGACGGAGGTGATCATCGCAATGCCGTCGACGCCAGGACCGGTGCTCCGGACGGTGCTCGACAGCGCCCGGGCAGCCCACGTGGCAGCGCGCACTGTCCCGACCATGTCGGAGATCCTCTCCGGTCGCGTCAGCGTGACCAGTCTCCGTCCGGTCCAGATCGAGGACCTGCTTCGGCGCGAGCCGGTGCAGACCGATCTGCACCAGGTGGGGAAGATGATTCGCGGCCGCACGGTCCTCGTGACCGGGGCTGGGGGATCGATCGGCAGCGAGCTGTGCCGCCAGGTGGCGGCGCAGGAGCCCGCGCGTCTGCTGCTCCTGGGGCACGGAGAGAATTCGATTTTCCGGATTCAGCAAGAGCTTGCCCAGCGTTACCCGGGAGTGCGGACGGTTCCCCTCATTGCCGACACGCGCGACCGGCAGCGCTGTGAGGATCTTCTGGGACGCTGGCAGCCGCACACCATTCTGCATGCGGCGGCACACAAACACGTGCCGCTGATGGAGGAGAACGTTGCTGAGGCGATCACCAACAATGTGCTAGGGACCCGCCTGCTGGCCGAGTGCGCGGTGACGCTGGACGCCAATTTCCTCTTGATCTCGACCGACAAGGCGGTGCGCCCGACCAATGTGATGGGCGCGACCAAGCGCGTTGCGGAACAGATCGTCCAGGAGCTCGCCGAGCTGCACGAGCGCCATTTCGTCGCGGTGCGGTTTGGCAACGTCCTGGGCAGCCGAGGCAGTGTGGTGCCGAGTTTCCTCGACCAGATCCGGAAGGGTGGTCCGATCACGATCACCCATCCTGAAATGCGGCGCTACTTCATGACTATTCCCGAGGCCAGCCAACTGGTTTTGCAAGCCGCGGCGCTGGGGCAGGGTGGAGAGATCTTCGTGCTGGACATGGGAGAGCCGGTCCGCATCCTGGACTTGGCGCACGATCTGGTCCGGCTGTCCGGGCTGGAAGTGGGTCGCGACATCGAGGTGGTCTACACCGGCGTGCGACCCGGTGAAAAGCTCTACGAGGAGCTGTTCTTCGGGCCGGAGGTCACAACTCCCACCGGCCACCCAAAGGTGCTGCGGTCCAAGCACCTCCCCCTCCCGACAGGCCTCTCCGCAGCAGTCTCCGAGCTGGTGGAAGCCGCCCAGCGGGGCGAGCCGGATGACGTGCTGCGTGCATTGCTGACCGGTTTGGTACCCGACTACCAGCCTGCGAGCCGCGGCAGCGACCTCACCTCGTTGCCAGCAGCACGAGCACTGTTACCGCACCCGCCACCACCTGCGCGATCGAACCAATGATGCCCGGCAACTCTCGCTTCTCGTTGGGGTCGCGGGCAGGCACGGTCACCACCGACCCCGGCGTTGGCGTAGGTTTCCCGTCGGCGAGGAGGAATCTGCTCTTGACCGACTCGAGTCTGCCGTTCGCCTGGGTGACATAAGTCCTGCCCTTGTCCGCGAGACGGGAATACCCTCCCGCGGCGCGGATGTAATAGTCCAGACCTTCCCCTGCCACAAAGGCAACTGACGCCGGCGCGTTGACCGCGCCAACCACGCGTACCACTGGGTTGTACTCGGGCACGTACACCGAATCCCCACTCTGCATGGTGAGATTCTCGCGGCTGGTCGGAGTTCGGAGGGCCGCGGTGAGATCGAGGCCGATGCGCCCGAGTCCATCCCTGGTGCGAATGAACTCGACCCCGTTGGGATCGGCGGTGCGCGTGAGCCCGCCGGCGCGCGCCAGCACATCGGTGAGCTTATCCGACCGGGTGATCAAGGCGTAGCGACCGGGAAAACGAACCTGTCCCGCCAAGCTTACGGTGCGCTGTAATTCCCATTCCGGCTGGCGCAGAATCAGGATGTTGTCGTAGGGCTCGAGCGTGACCACCGGGGCTCCCCTCGACGGGGCGGCGAGTCCGGGCGGTCCCAGGTAGCGTCCGTCCGGTCCGCGGTCGAAGAGGTAGGTCGAGTCGAGCGCGACGCGTATCGTCCGGGCCAGGACGCCGCCAGTGCGGTCCTCGGGGATTCTCGCGATCTCGGCCTCATTGAGGAGCGCATCCTCCGTCACACCCTCTGCCTCGAGAATGGCGTCGCGCAGGGTCATGCCCTGTCGGTACGGAATTCTCCCCGCCTTCCGAACGGCGCCGGTCACCGCGACATATCGCGCGGGCCGGAACGTGGTCCGGGAAAAGACCAGGATGTCGTCGTCTTCCCGAAGCGGGAGGTTGTCGCGCAGCCTCCCGGTTGAGTCGGCAAAGGCCGCACGGAGCTGGATTCGCGTCGAATCGGGATTGAGACGGGAAATCAGGATCTGGTCGAGATAGACATCGGGCTTGGGACCACCGGCCAGGCGGAGGGCGTCCTCCAAGGTCATCGCCGGCGTATAGCCCACCTCGCCCTCCTGCCAGACATCGCCCCGCACCGTGACGAGCGCTCGCCGCCGCTCGCTGACGCTGAAGACCGTCACCCGGTCGCCCGCTTCGACCGGAAAGGCGGGCATTCCGGCCTCGAGCTGCTCCGGACCGACGTCGATGACCACGCGGTCGCGACCATTGGGACCCCGGGCCGAGGGAGGCAGGATCCGATTGATCTGAAGGCGGCGTCGCAGGGCGCCGGGCTCGAAGCCACCTGCCGCAGCGAGCAGATCCCGCAGGGTCTCGTTCCCCTTGACTTCGTAAATCGCTGGGCGCACCACCTGGCCGGCGAGCTCGACCAGGGAGCCGTGAACCGGAACGAAGATGACGTCACCCGATTCGAGTCGAACGTCACTCGCGTTGTCGCCCTTGAGGAGATAGTCGTAGAGATCAAACGTCCGGACGGTTTTGCCGGCCCGTCGCACCGCGATCTCCCGGAACGATCCGGCCATCGAGGGTCCCCGGGCCGCGTACAAAGCCGTAAGCACCGTCCCCGCACTCGAGATCTGATAGCTGCCCGGACGGACCACATCGCCTATGACGAAGACCTGGTTGGTGCGCAGCCGCGCCACGGTGACGTGGAAGCGGGTGCGGGAACCTTCGGTCACCCCCAGACCGCTATAGACCCGTTGCAGACGCCGCAGCAGCAACGAGCGCAGCTCACCCAGAGTGAGGCCGGACACGAAGACTTCACCGGCCTGAGGGATGACGATGAATCCCTCCCGATTCACTTCCAGCGAGTGTGAGGCCTCCACTTCACCGGTCAGAATCAGCACGAGGTTGTCACCGGGACCAAGGCGGTAATTCTCATCGACCGGACCGGCGAGTGCGGGCTGGAATTGCGTGGTCGAGTCCCCGAACACGTCGGCGCCGAAGCGCCGGGCCGCGGGGCCCTGCGCCTGCGACGGAGGGGCGGCACGGACGACCGCAGGCAAGTCCCCCGGCTCACTCAATCCGAGCTGCCGGACCGCCGTGAAGACGTCCTCCCCAGGGGTCCCGGTGGGCTTGACCGTTGCGTCCATGTATGGATCCAGCAGGTCACCCGGAAAACCGGCGGCCCGGAGGCG
Source organism: uncultured Gemmatimonas sp. (assembly GCA_964398345.1). GTDB lineage: Bacteria > Gemmatimonadota > Gemmatimonadetes > Gemmatimonadales > GWC2-71-9 > JABFSM01. The sequence goes on from CAYNNS010000014.1 coordinate 19,284, forward strand.
GTCGCGGATCTGCTCGGGCGTCAGCCGGGACGTGGCGATGCGTTGTCGTATCGTGGCGGCGAGGTCGGGTCGATCCTGGATGATCTGACGGGCCTGTTCCGGAGTCGGCTGCTGGGCTGCTGCCGGGGACAGGGCCCCGCTGACCAGCAGAACCATGGCGAGGGTTCTCATCGGGCCTCGGTCGAAAGGAGCAAGGTGATGCCGAGCGTGGCGGTGATGCGGAGCTCAACAGGCGTGCGGTTCGATCCCTTGACCTGGCTCGCGTTGATCGTGTGACGCACGCCGGCCTCGCCCGTCACGGCCAGTGGTCCATAGCTTCCCGCGATCGCGGTGCCGGCCCAGAGGGTATTCGCCACCGTGCCGATGAATCGCGTGTTCAGCTCGGCTGCTTCGGACGGAGTGGGGAAGGGGTCTTGAATTCGACCTTCCCCCTGCCGCAGCAGGGCCAGCCGAGGCGTCAGCAGCCAGCTATCCCTGGCGGGAATGCCTACCCGAATTGCGACTTCCTCGTTGTCGGGGAACAACCGTCCGATGCCCACCCCGCGATCGGTGAAGTTCTCTTCGGGGTTCTGCGTCCGGAAGGCCAGGTTCGACGCCGTGGTGTAGGTGACTTGCCAGGAAGCCCGCCTCCCGAGGGCACCGGCGCCGCTGAGAGTGGCCGCCCATCGCTGCGGATACGGGTTCGCCGTGTCGAAATTCCAATCGTCGATCGCCAGCTCCGCGTCGAGCCGAAGTCGCGGGCGGGCACTCCAGCTGATCTGGCCCCCCACCATCTCGTTCCGGTGGCTGCGAGAAGCGAAGACCGCTGGAATGATCAGCAGGGGGACCACCGCCCGCGTCGACCGCTGCAGCTGGACCGATTGTCCCGCTATGACGCCCGTTTCCCAAGCGCTGAGCGTGAGGGTCGCCGTGGGCCGGACCGACAGCCGGTGCGCAACCCAAAAACGCTCGATGAGGCTGCCGTCACTACCCACGGTCCCCCGCATTCTCGTGGCGATTCCGGTAAAACGCAGCGTCCTTCCCCCCAGCTGAAGCTCGATGTCGGGTCGCGGGTATCCGGCATCGCTGACCGCGATGCCGGGGACGTTCGGAGGCCCCCAGTTGCGGTCACGTTGCCCGAGCAGGACGCTTCCCCACGGGAGCTGGATCCCCGCGTATGCTTCGGCGACGCGTACCACCAGCTGTTCGTCGGCAAGCTCCGGTGAACCACGCCAATCCGGATCCGACTTCAGCCGATTCTCCCAGATCCCTCGAATCGCCGCGATCCACGGTCCGCTGGCGAGCACGCCGCCTGCATCGGCATATCCCCGAATGCCTCCGGCGCCCCCATCCTGCAGAAGGTCACGCCTTCCTTGAGTGAATGCCTGGCCACCGACATGGGCGCTGAGACGAGCCATGCTTCGCGCCGAGCTGATCGCCAGATCCCTTTCACGCCAGGGCCTGTCGAGCGGTGTAGGATCCGGGACGTCACCCCGAGCGATCAGATGTTCATACAGCGTCCGGCGCACGTCGTCCCGGGTGAGAAAGGGTGACGCCTGCGCGGCAGCCTGACTCGAGGTGATGAGGACGAGCGACGCAAGGAATGCGGGGGGGAGCGCCGATGGCATTATGCCGAAAAGTAATCCGCGCTCCCCGCTGCGACTCGTCACCAGCTATTCCACAACGTCTGCCGGCCCTCCCGACCCCGGCGCCGGTTCCTTGGTGAATCCCGGCCGCCCCATCGCCGCAAACGTCAGCCGCTTGCCGAGCTCGACACCGGGCTGATCGAAGGGATTGATCCCGTAGAATGCGCCGGCAAACCCCGCGGCGAGCTGGAAGGACATGATCAGCTCTCCTATGGTTTCGGCGGTGAGCGCCGGCAGGCTGAGGGTGAGATTGATCCGGCCCATCCTGGCCAGCGCCGCCGACGTGGCCTCCTGCTCGCTCAGCAGGAGCTCACCGATCGTGTGTCCCGGCAGGTAGGCCAGCTCCTCCGGAAGCCCAGCCCGCGAAGGGATCCGGACTTCCTCGTCAGGGTGTTCGATCCGGATGAAGCTGAGCAGCTTGTCGAAAGGGCCCTCCATGAAGAGCTGCACCTGACTGTGCTGATCCGTGGCGCCTGTCGCGGCAATCGGGGTAGGACCAACGTGAATCACCTCGCCACGGCGATCGACCCGCTTGCCGAGACTCTCGGCCCAGAGCTGGGCGTACCAGGCAGCGAATTCCTTGAGCCGGTCGGAATACGGCATCAGCACCTGGATCCTGCAGCCCAGCCAGGCGTCCGCGGCCCAGGCGAGCGCGCCGTACAGTGCCGAAGGATTTGCCAGCAGGTTCTCGCCCTCGGCGCGATCGACGGCACGCTTGGCGCCCGCCACGAGACTTGCCACGTCGATCCCGATCAGGGCGGCGGGGAGCAGTCCGACCGGCGTAAGCACACTGTAGCGTCCCCCGATCGCCGGCGGCACCTCGAGGGCGGCGATGCCCTCGCGCTCGGCAATGGCCCTCAGGGGGCCTTTGGCGGGGGCGGTGAGGAACAGCGGCCGGATCGGGGCGGACGGCGGCACGGTGCAGATGACCGCCAACGTCGCGCGCGGCGTGCTCGATCGGGTGATCGACATGTCGGGCATCATCGAGGCGCGGGCGGTCAGCCGGGTCGGCGGGGCGATCGTGCTCGACGGCGGCAATGGCGGGACGGTGCAGGTTGCCGGTCGGTTGGATGTCTCAGGTCGCGGTGCCGGTCAGAGCGGCGGTTCGGTGCGCATGAAGACCGCGGTCATCTCATCCAGCCACACTCG
>CAYNNS010000015.1:0-21964 GCA_964398345.1 uncultured Gemmatimonas sp.
AAACGCGATCAACATCGAGGACGGTGACGAGCTGATCGACGTGCAGGTGACCGAGGGCAGCAACGACATCGTGCTCGCGACCAAGGACGGGATGAGCATCCGCTTCCAGGAGAGCGATGTCCGCGAGATGGGCCGGGCCACCACCGGCGTGAAAGGCATCGAGCTGGAAGCCGGCGACGCGGTGATCGGCATGGTGGTGATCCGCCGCGATTCGACGCTGCTGGTCGTGGCCGAGAAGGGTTTCGGCAAGCGCTCCGAGCTGTCGGACTACCGGGTGCAGCGGCGCGGCGGCAAGGGCATCATCACCTTCAAGAACACCGAGAAGACCGGCGCCTGTGTCGCCCTCAAGGAAGTGCTCCCCGACGACGAGCTGATGATGATCACCCGGAAGGGCATCATCATCAGGGTTCCGGTGGACGGTATCCGGGTGATCGGGCGTAACACGCAGGGCGTGCACGTGATGAACCTCGACGAAGGCGACGAGGTGGTCGACGTCGCCCGGTTGGTGAAGGAGGACGAGGAGGGCGCCGAGGAGCCCACCGGCGACGAGACCCCGGCGCCGGCGGAGAGCGCGGAGTGACCGGCGGACCGGCGGTCGGGCGGACCGGCGGTCAATCTCAGCGGCCACACGACCGCCCGACCGCCGGACCGCCAGACCGCCCCAGCCTCGACGAACTCCGCTCCGCCGCTCGAGCCCTCGAGGGCATTGCCGTCCGCACCCCACTCGTCGAGTCCGCCGAGCTCTCCAGACGGCTCGGCGTCCCGGTGTACCTGAAGTGCGAGCAGTGGCAGCCGATCGGCGCGTTCAAGGTGCGCGGCGCCTGGACCGCGGTCACCCGTCTCGCCGAGGCCGCGCGCCAGCGCGGCGTCATCGCGCACTCGAGCGGCAATCACGGCCGCGCGGTGGCCTGGGTGGCGCGGCGGCTCGGGCTCCGCGCCGTCATCGTCATGAATGACAACGCGCCGCCCGTGAAGATCGACGCGGTGCGCGCCGAAGGCGCGGAGGTCGTGCTGGTCGACCGGTATCAGCGGGTCGCGACCGCCGAGGCGCTCGCCGGGAGGGAACAGCTGACCATGATCCCTCCCTTCGAGCACCCCGATGTCATGCTCGGCCAGGGCACCTGTACGCTCGAAGTCCTCGACGCACATCCCGAGGTGACCGCGCTGCTGGTCCCGGTTGGCGGCGGCGGGTTACTGGGCGGCGCTTGTATCGCGGCCGACCTGCTGGAGAGCCCGGCCGAGCTGATCGGCGTGGAGCCGGAGGGAGCGGCGAAGCTCTCCGCCGCGCTCGCCGCGGGCCGGCCGGTGCCGCTCGAGCGGACCGCCAGCATTGCCGACGGCTTGTTGCCCGTTGCGCTGGGACAGCTGCCCTGGGACCGGATCAGCCGGCGGGTCCGCCGCGCGTTCCAGGTGAGCGACGCGGCGATCGGCGCAGCCGTGCAGTTCCTGTTCCGCAGCATGGGACTCCGGCTGGAGCCCTCCGGTGCCGTCGCGGTCGCCGCGCTGCTCGAGGGCCGGCTCGAGCCCCGCGGGCCCGTGGCGGCCATTCTGAGCGGGGGCAACGTGGACCCGGCGCTGTTCGAGCGACTGCGCTGAGCATGCCGAACACGATCGCCTCCCACGTCCTCATCGTCGACGACGACTACGGTTTCGCGCGCACGCTCTCCCGCATGCTCACCGAGAACGGCTACGAGACCGGGATCCTCTCCAGCAGCAGCGGGCTGCCCGAGTACATGGCGACCCGCGCGGTCGACCTCGTCATCCTCGATCTTTCGATACCGGGGCAGGACGGGTTTTCGCTGCTGGAGCTGCTGCGCCGCGATCCGGCGCACCGCGACCTCCCGATTCTGGCGCTGGGCTCGTCCACTCCCGAAGACACGTCCGAGCACGCGCTTGGCATGGGCGCCTCGGACGTGGTGAGCAAGCCGGTTCGGGTGCGTGACCTGCTCGCCCGGGTCCGGGCGCAGCTCCGCGCCAGCCGCACGCTCAACCAGGCCCGGGCCGAGGCCCGCTCGCAGGCCGCGCTGGTCGAGCTCTTGCGCGAGATCACGCTCAACCTGCCGACCCGCGAGCTGTTCCAGGTGCTGGTGCGCCAGGTCGCCGCGACGCTCCGGATTCCGCGCTGCTCGATCCTGTTCGCCCGGCCGGGTGCCGAGCGCGGCACGGTGGTGGCGGCGGCGGAGAATCCCATGCTCCGCGAGCTGGTGGTCGAGCTGCCTCGCTATCCCGAAATCCGCCGCGCGCTCGACACCGGGACGGTGGTGCACATCACCGACGTCACCGCCGATCCGGTCTTCCAGAAGATCGATCTCTCCACCACCTCGGCGCTGGTGCTGCCCTTCGCGATTCACAACGAGAGGGCCGGCGTGTTCTTCCTGCGTACCGGGCCGGGCGATCCTCCGCTGGGCGATGCCGACCTGCGCTTCGCGACGCGCGTGGTCGAGTCGGCGGCCTCCGCCATCGAGAAGGCGCTCGACCGCGAGGAGTCGCACCGGCGTCAGGAGGCGATGCGCCAGCTCGCCGAGACCGACGCGCTGACCGGGCTGCTGAACCGTCGCGCGCTGAGCGACCGCCTGGAGCGCGAGTTCGAGCGCGCGTCGGCACAGGGCACCTCGCTCACCTGCGCCCTGATCGACATCGACAAGTTCCGGGTGGCGAACGAGAAGTTCGGCCAGCAGGCGGGCGACCGCGTCCTGGTGCAATTCGCCGAGCTGCTGCGCCGGGAGGAGCGCACGGTGGACGTGGTGGCGCGCGCCGGCGGCGACGAGTTCGCGGTCCTGCTGCCGGAAACCGGGAGCGCCGGCGCGCGCCTCCTCGCGGAGCGCGTGCTCCGGCGGGTGCAGAACGCCGCGTTCGGCGAGGCCGAGTCCCCGATCCCGATCACGGTGAGCATCGGCCTTGCCGTGTTCCCCGACGAGCGGACCCCCGACGCCCCGGCCCTGCTCCAGCTCGCCACCCGCCAGCTCGAGCACGCCAAGGCCGACGGAGGGAACCGCTTCCGCGATTGAGCGCACTGCGCTGTCCGCGCTGCGGCGCGACCTTCGATCCCCCCGCCCGCTTCTGCACCAAGGACGGTTTTCCGCTGGTTCCCGGCAGTGCCCCCATGCCCACGACGCCGCGCGCCTTCGGGCTGCACCGCACCGGAGAGATCCGGGCGCCCAAGCCGCACCGCGCGGACCCCGCTTCGGGACTCTCGGGCCGGGTGCTCGACGGGCGCTATCAGATGGAGATGCGCGTGGGAGAGGGCGGCATGGCCTACGTCTATCGCGCCCGCGACCGGGAGACCGGCCGGACCGTGGCCGTGAAGGTGCTGATGTCGCGGCTGGTGGACGATCAGGAGGCGGTGGCGCGGCTCCGGCGTGAGGCGCAGGTGGCGATGCGGCTCGACCATCCCAATGTCTGCGGGATCCTCGCCGTGGGGCAATCGCCGCGCATGCCCTACCTGGTGATGCCGTTCCTCGAGGGCGAAACGCTCTCGCGCCGGGAAACCCGCCACGGCCCGATGCCACCCGCGATCGCGGTGCCGCTGCTGCGCCAGCTCTGCCTCGGCCTGCACCACGCGCACGACAAGGGCGTGCTGCACCGCGATCTCAAACCCGAAAATGTGATGCTGGTGCCGGGGCAGCATCCGGGACAGGAGCGCGCGGTCGTGATGGACTTCGGGCTCGCCAAAGAGAGCGTGGCGGGTCCCGAGGTCATGAAGCTCACCGCGACGGGGATCGTGCTCGGCACCCCGGAGTTCATGAGTCCCGAGCAGATCCGCGGCAAGCCGCTCGATGCGCGCAGCGACATCTTCGCGCTCGGGGTGCTGGCCTTCGAGCTGCTGACCGGCCGGCTGCCCTTCGAGGGCAACACGGCGCAGGAGACCATGCTCGCGCATCTCACCGGCCAGCCGATCCGGCTGCGCCAGGCCAACCCCAAACTCTCCGCGGCGCTCGAGCGCGTGATCGCCCAGGCCATCGCGCACAAGCCGGAACAGCGCTACCAGTCGATGGGGGAGTTCGAGGTAGAGCTCAACAGCGTGAACGGCGAACGGTGAACGGTCAACGGTACACATCTTCCGGGTTAGCGCTGGTCGTCCTGCTGGCCCCTTGCCCTGCCCGTGCGCAAGGACCGCTGAGCGGGCGCTGGGACCCCGAGCGCTACCGCCACGACGCGCTGCGCTACGAGATCAGCATCGCGCTCCCGGACACCGGCTCCCGGATCTCCGCCACCGTCGTCACCCACTGGAAGCTGAGCGGCGCCGGTCCCATCGTGCTCGACCTCGACGCCGCAATGACGGTCCGGGCGGCGAGTGTGAATGGCGCGGCCGTCGCCTGGCGCCGAATCGGGGACCAGGTGGAGCTGCCGATCCACGGCACCGCGGGTGGCGAAGCGACGACCAGCATCAGCTACGACGGGGTGCCGCTCGAGGGCAACGGGCTGCTGCTGCGGGGTGCCGGGCCCACTCGGACGGGCTTCGGGGACAACTGGCCCAATCGGGCCCATCTCTGGATCGCCTCGCACGACCATCCGTCCGACAAGGCCGCGGTCGCGTGGAGCGTGGAGGCGCCTGCGGGTTATGCCGTCGTCGCCAACGGCGTGCTCGAGCAGGTCGACACGCTCGCCGGTGGCCGGGTGCGCTGGCGCTTCGACAATCCCGAGCCCATCCCGGTCTATACCTTCGTCGTCGGCATGGCGCGGATGGTGGAGACCCGGCTCGCGCCCGCCTGCGCGGATCGCTGCGTGCCGGTCTCGATCTGGAGCTATCCGGAGGATTCCGCGTTCGCGGCCGGCGGGCCCTTCCGCCGGGCCAGCGACATCGTGGCGTTCTTCGCGCAGCGGATCGGGCCCTTCCCCTATCGCGAGCTGCGCCACGTGGAATCCTCCACGATGTACGGGGGGATGGAGAATGCCACGGCGATCTTCTACGACGAGAAGGCCTGGCGGGAGCGGCGCACGCAGGAAAAGGTGGTCGCGCACGAGACGATGCACCAATGGTTCGGCGACGCGGTCACCGAGGCCGACTGGCATCACGTCTGGCTCTCGGAGAGCTTCGCGACCTGGGGCGCCAACCTCTGGATCCAGCACGCGTACGGCGATTCCGCGATGCGAGCCAGCATGGCGTCGGAGCGGGACGAGGTGATCAAGTCCGCGGTGACGAATCAGCCGATTCTCGACTCCACGATTACGGAAAAGTGGCGCCTGCTCAATACCAACACCTATCCCAAGGGTGGCTGGCTGCTGCATTCGCTGCGCGGCCTCATCGGCGACTCCGCCTTCCTCCACGGGCTGTCGGCGTATGTCCGGGAATTCGAGCACAAGAACGCGCTCTCGAGTGACTTCGCGCGGGTGATGGGACGCGCTGCGAGGCAGGATCTCGGCTGGTTCTTCCGGCAGGGCCTGCTGCAGCCGGGTTACCCCGTGCTGCGGGTGACCAGCGCGCGCTCCGCCGGACGGCTGCTGCTGACGCTGCGGCAGACCCAGAAGGCGGCGTGGGGACTCTACCGGATTCCCCACCTGGAGCTGCAGCTCGACGCTCGCAGGGTGCGCGTGACGCTGCGGCGCGCGCCGGTGACGCGGGTCAGCTTGCCCTGGCGCGGGGCCGCCCCGGCGCGGGTTAGCGTCGACCCGGACGGATGGTGGCTGTTGACAGTGACCGGTGACCGGTGACCGGTCACCGGTTCCTGGTCACCGGTTCCTGGTTACTGATAGCCGGTTGTGCCGTCACGCCGCTCACCAACAAGATCAGCGTCGGCGAGGACCCGTTCGTCATCGGCGTGGGCGAAGGCCCCGACTCGCTCACCGATCTCTTCGCCGCTCCCGCGGGTGGCGGCGCGTTCGTCCGGCTCACCTTCACGCGCGCGGAGGAACGCGGTCCCCGGCTCTCGCCCGACGGGCTGGTCGTCGCCTACCTCCGGCACACCCCGGGCGGCTCGGACTGGTCGCTGGTGCTGCTCGATTTGCTGCGCAACAGCGAGCACAGCGCCCCGATTCCCCCCGCTGCCGGTACGGCCGTGGGGCTGGGCTGGAGTCCCACCGGCGACCGGGTCGTGGTGCGGGCCGGCCGCTATCTCGCGACGCGCGCACCCGGCCCCATCGTGCTCGAGCCGATCGATTCCATCGCGGGCGATTCCCTGGTGAGCGAGCGGGTCGGTGCCGAGCGCCAGGGGGTGATCCGTGCCTGCGCCGGCGGAGGCGGGCTCTGTGTGGTGGTGGGTGACGCGGTGACGCCGCTCGGGCCCGAGCGCAGCGGAGCGATCCGCTGGGGAGCCGATTCGCTGGGGTACTTCGAGGCGGGCAACTTCGAGGTGCGACCGCTGCTGGGAGGGTACGCGCGCAGGCCCGCGTGGAGCGGACGTCCTGCGCACCTCCGCGAGCTGAGTTACAACGAGGGTCAGGTCACCACGCGGACCGGCGTTTCGGGACGGCGGTAGGCCACCGCTTCCCAGGCCGCCTCGAGCGCCTGCTCGACGTTGGGATGCTCACGAGTCCACTCCTTCGCCGCGATCCGCTCGACCACGAACCCCGCCAGCGCAAGCCATACCGCCGCCCAGAGTTCGGCGGAGCCGGGCCGGACCTGGCCGCGCTGCTTGCCGGCGGCCATGACCTGCTCGAGCGCGCCGCGGAACTCCCGCATGGCGCGCCGCGTCGGCTCCTCGAGCAGCACTTCCTCGGGAGGCCGGAGCAGCATCCGGAGCAGCGCCGGGTCGCGCTCGGCCCCCTCCGCCATGCGGCGGCCGATGCGCAGCAGCACGGCGCGCGTATTGGAGTCGTGCTCGGATTCTTCGAGTGCCACGAGTCCGCGGCCGAAGCCCTGTGCCTCGATACACGCCGCGATCAGCAGCGCGTCCTTGCCGGGGAAATGCCGGTAAATGGTCGCCTCGGCGACGCCGGCGCGCTGGGCGATCTCGGGCGTGGTCGTGGCGCGGAAGCCCTGCGCGGTGAAGAGATCGAGCGCCGCGCGGATCAGCCGCGCCCGCGTCGCTTGCGCGTCGCGCTGGCGGGGCGGGCCGACATGGCGTTGTCGTGGGGGAGGCGGTGCGGTCATGATTCGGGAATATACTGCGCCGCGTTGAACGCGTGAGCGGGCGGCACTACCTTGCCCGCCTGTTTCGGTTTCCGGTCGCGCATGACTTCCGGAGCGCCCATGAAGCTGCTGGTTCTCGGCGCGGGGCTGCAGGGCTCCGCGGCCGCGTCCAACCTGCTCGAGCACGCCGAGGTCGACCAGGTTACCCTGGCCGATCACCAGCCGGTCCGGCTGCCCGAATTCCTCGGTGCGGCGGGCTCGCGCTTGCGCGTCGTCCAGCTCGATGCCAACGATTTCGGGGCGGTCGTCGCGCTGATGCGCGGCCACGCGGCCGCCCTCTGCGCGCTGCCCTACTACTTCAGCGAGCCGGTGAGCCGCGCGGCGATCGAGGCGGGCTGCCACTGCGCCGACCTGGGCGGCAACACCGAGATCGTGTTCCAGCAGCAGAAGCTGCACGACGCCGCCCGAGCCCGTGGCGTCTCGATCATCCCCGACTGCGGCCTCGCCCCGGGCATGGTGAACATCCTCGCCGCCGAAGGCATCCGGCGGCTCGACCGGGCGCGGGCGGTGCACATCTACGTCGGTGGCCTGCCGCAGCAGCCCGAGCCTCCGCTCAACTACCAGGTGGTGTACTCCCTCGAAGGCGCGCTGGACTACTACACCACGCCGTCCTGGGTCCTGCGCGACGGCAAGGCGGTGCAGGTGGACGCGCTCTCCGAAGTGGAATCGCAGGAATTCCCCGCGCCCGTCGGCAGGCTCGAGGCGTTTCACACCGGCGGCGGCATCAGCACGCTGCCGTTTGCCTACGCGGGCACGATCGAGACGATGGAGTACAAGACGCTGCGCTACCCGGGCCACGCCGCGCTGATGCGGCCGATTCGCGAGCTCGGGCTGATTGCCAACGAGGCGATCCTGGTGAAGGGCCGCCACGTCGTTCCCCGCGACGTCTTCATCGCGGCCGTCTCCCCGCGGCTCTCCCGGCCCGGCAGTCCCGACCTCGTGGCGCTGCGCGTTAGGGTGACCGGAGAGCGCAACGGCAGCGCCGCGGAGGTGCGCTTCGAGCTGCTGGACTATTTCGACCCGCGGCTCGGCCTGAGCGCCATGATGCGGACCACGGGCTACTCGCTGGCGCTCACGGGCCTCATGCAGGCCGACGGCAGAATCGCGGCGCGCGGGGTGCACACGCCGGATCAGGCCGTTCCCTTCGAGGAGTACGTGGATGGGCTCGCGGCCTTCGGGGTGAAGATCGTGGTCGCCGCCACGCCTTGAGTCTCGACTTCCGGGCCCTCTGGTCCCGCGCGACGCCGTGGCTCACCTACCTCGACCCGGCGATGCAGTCCTACCAGCTCTGGCGCGGCGTCCACGAGCGCGTCCGCATCACCGAGGCCACCCTCGAGCAGTTCCGCGCCACCGCGCTGCACCGCCTGCTGGTGCTGGCGGAGGACTGGTGCGGCGACGCGGCGAACACGGTGCCGGTGCTGGCGGCGTTGGCGGAAGGTGCCGGTCTCGAGCTGCGCGTGCTCCCGCGCGACCGTTTCCCCGATGCGATGAACGCCTATCTCACCACTGGGACGCGCTCGATCCCGATCGCGATCGGGCTGGACAGGGAGTTCGGGGAGCTGGGCCACTGGGGGCCGCGGCCGGCGCCGCTGCAGGAGTGGATGCTCGCCAACAAGGCGATGCTGCCGAGTCCGCAGCGCTACGCTTACGCGCGGCAGTGGTACGCGCGGGACCGCGGGGTGACGACGTTGGCGGAGGTGTGGAGGGCAGTGGCGAGGGGCAAGTGACGAGTGGCGACCAGAAGGTCACTCGCCACTCATCACTCGCCACTTCTAGAACGCCCAGCCGTTGGCCATCGAGAAGGTGAAGCCGTCGGGACCGGCGGCGAAGTTGATGCTGAGCAGCGCGGAACGGATCACCTTGATCCCGAGCCCACCGCCGCCGCCGACCTTGAGATGGCTCAGGCTGAGCCGGGCGGCCCCGTCGTCGACCCGTCCGGCGTCCAGGAAGGCGAGGACGTTGATCGAGCCATAGTCCCCCACGTCGATCAGCGTGTGCCGCACGTCGAAGCTGGTGAAGAAGACCCCGCGGCCCACGTAGCGTCCCCGGAGCAGCCCCCGGTGGCTGTCCGCGCCGCCGAGCACCGTCACCTCACGCTCCCAGCCGGGCAGTACATAACGCGCGTCGAGCGGCGCGTTCTTGCTGAGGCTCCGCACCGCCACGCGTCCCGAGACCACGGTGCTCCGGAGCGGGGCGATCCAGCCGCGCAGGTGCGCATAGACGCCGGTGTAGCCGCTGCCGCTGAAGCTCGGCGCGCCCCCGCTGCGGGTTTCGTACTTGCCGCTGCCGGCGTAGAGGCCCGCCTCGAGCAGCACGCCCTTCCGGGGCACCAGCTCGTTGCTCCGGGTATCGAAGATGAGGGAGACCCGGCCCGTCGCGTCGGTGCCGGTGAGCGGAGCAGCGCCGAAGTCGGCGTGGAACTGATCGCCGGCCGCGGCCCCCTGGTAGCGGAAAGAGGTGACGCCGGCCGCGCCCGACAGGGAGAGATGGGACACCAGCGCGCGGGTTACTTCTCCCCGCCCGAAATAGCGGGTCCGGTGTACGCGATCCGCGCCATCGGCTTCGGGGTCCGCGCCGACGCCCTGGCCGCCGTCGCCCTGGCCGAAGTAGCCGAACCGGCCCTCCCGCACCGCGCCCGCGTCGGCGGCGACTCGCCAGCCCTTGAAGAGCGTCGGCGCCCGGAACTTGAGGACGAGGAACCGGCTGCTCCGGGTGCCCCAGGCTCCCTCGAGGCCGAGGTACCCCTCATAGGGGACCCGGGCGTCGTAATCCGCCTCTTTGGCGTACTGGATGTGCCCGATCACGAGGAGGCCGTTGGTGGGGTCGCCGATCAGGTAGGGAAAGTCGCTCACGCGCCAGGGATTGCCTTCTTCCTGGGCCGCGAGGGCCGGGGCCCGGGTTAGGCACGCGAGGCCCAGCAGCAGCGCGGCCGCCGCGCCCCGCTCAGCTCGGCTTGTCATAGAGGTGGGCCGCATCGAGAGTTCGGGCGCCATTGCTGTCGTCGCAGGCCGCGTAGCTCGCCGGAAACATGGAAGCCGCACCGTACTCCCCCCGCTTGTTGAGCGCGTAGTAGGTGATCTGCGGCGGGCGGCCCTGGGCATCGCGCTTGTCGGCCGGACACATCACGACCACCCGCTTGAGCGTCGCCAGACAGGCGTCCACCGGACTCAGGCCCTGACGCATGCTCTCCACCGTGAAGAACCCGCCGCACACCATGATGTTGAGCTCGCCGAGGCCGGTGGAGCCCGCCGCCCCCACGGCATTGTCGGCGTAGCAGCCCGCGCCCACGATCGGGGAATCCCCCGCGCGGCCCGGAATCTTGAAGGCGAGGCCGCTGGTGGTCGTGATCGACGAGAGCTCGCCCTTGTCATTGATCAGATTCAGGTTGATCGTGCCGGTGGGCCGCTGGTCGACCCGGAACACGCGCTCCGCCGCGGGAATGTCGTTCCAGTCGTCCTTGCCGCGGTTGGCGCGCCAGCGCAGCCATTTTTCCCGGGACGACGGCGTGAGCAGGTCCTCCTCCTTGAAACCATAGGAGAGCGCGAACTTCTTGGCGCCCTCGCCCACCAGTAGGATGTGATCGGTGTACCGGAGCACCAGCTTCGCCACTTCGCTCGGCGTCTTGATCCCTTCGAGCGCGGCGACCGCGCCGGCGCGGCGCGTGGGGCCGTGCACGCAGCTCGCGTCGAGTTGCACCACGCCCTCCTCGTTGGGCAGGCCGCCGTAGCCCACCGATTCGTCGCTGGGATCGAGCTCCTGGAGCTTCACGCCCTGGACGCCCGCGTCGAGCGTGTCGGTTCCCCGGGTCATCAGCTCCACCGCGAGCTTGACGCCGCGGATGCCGTTGGCCGAGGCGACGGCCGCGAGCTTGGCCACCCGGCTGTTCCGGACCCATGGCGCTGACGGGAGCACGCTGGCCCGCTGCGCCAGCGACGAGCCCGCCACGCCGAGCGCGGCCGTGCCAAGAAAGCTGCGACGGGACACAGGGGCGTCGGACACGCGTGGGCTCCGTTCGGGGCTTGCGGGACGCTGGAATCAGCGCCCGGGCCCCACTCCTGTCAACTTGCCGGGGTAGGGGGGCAACTCTACCTTCGTGGCGTGCCGGTCCTTCCGGAAATCCCGCGGCGCCCCCGCCTGGATCCTTCGGTGTTTCACCTGCCCGTCGAGCGCATGCGGGCCGGGTATTACTCCGACAAGTATTTCACCCGCGCGAGGGAAATCCTCCTCGCCGACGGCAGCCGGCCGCACGTGACGATGCAGGTCTTCGGCAAGGCGCCGGCGTTTCTCGGCGGGATCGACGAAGCCATCGCCATTCTCAAGCTCTGCGCCATCGAATGGCGGGACCTCGAGGTCTCGGCGCTCTACGATGGCGACGCGATCGAGGCCTGGGAGACGGTGTTGCTGATCGAGGGCCCCTACGACGCCTTCGCGCACCTCGAGACGCTCTACCTCGGCGTGCTGGCACGACGCACCCGCGTGGGCACCAATACCCGGCGCGTGGTGGACGCGGCGCGGCCCAAGGAAGTGATGTTCTTCCCCGCGCGGCACGACCACTGGCTGGTGCAGACCGGCGACGGCTACGCCGCCCACATCGCCGGCGCGATCGGCGTCTCGACCGACGCCCAGGCGTCCTGGTGGGGGACCGAGGGCGTGGGCACGGTCCCGCACGCCCTGATCGCGACGTACGGCGGCGACACCGTGCTCGCGACCCGCAAGTTTGCCGAGCACATCGATCCCGCGGTGCGGCTGGTGACCCTGGTGGACTTCGAGAACGACTGCGTCGCCACCGCGCTCCGGGTCGCCGAAGCGATGGGACCCCGGCTCTACGGGGTGCGGATCGACACCAGCGAGATGCTGGTGGACCGGTCGGTGGTGTCGCAGATGGGCCGGTTCCGTCCCACCGGCGTCTGCCCGCAGCTGGTGTGGAACGTGCGCCGGGTGCTCGATGCAGCGGGTTATGAGGGAGTCCGCATCGTCGTGTCGGGGGGCTTCACCGTCGAGAAGATCCAGGAGTTCACCCGGCTCGGCGTGCCGGTCGATGCCTACGGGGTGGGCAGCTCGCTCTTTCAGGGCCGCTTCGATTTCACCGCCGACGTGGTGCGCCGCGAAGGCAAGCCGTGCGCCAAGGTCGGGCGGGAGTACCGGCCCAACCCGCGGCTGGAACGGGTCCTGTGAACGGCGCCGCCCCGCTCTTCTGGGACGTCGATACCCAGGCCGACTTCATGCTCGAGAGCGGCAAGCTCTACGTACCGGGGAGCGAAGCGATCATCCCGGCGCTCCGGCGGCTCACCGATTACGCCCACGGCCACGGGATCCGCATCCTCGCCAGCGCCGACGACCACGTCGCGGGACACCGCGAGCTCTCCGCCACTCCCGACTGGCGGGAGACCTTCCCGGAGCACTGCATGCGGGGGACGCCGGGTCAGCAGAAGATCGCCGCGACCGAGCTGCATAACCCGCTGGTCATCGACCCCGCGCCCGAAGACCCCGCGGCGCTCGCCCGCCGGGTCCGCGCCCACCACGGCGACCTGCTCTTTCACAAGCACCGGTTCGACGTGTTCAGCAATCCCAATCTGCTCCCCGCGCTCGATGCGCTCGAGCCCGGGCAGATCGTGCTCTACGGCGTGGCGCTCGACGTCTGCGACAAGTACGCGGTCGAAGGCCTGCTGCGCGAGCGGCCCGGCATCCCCCTCACCGTCGTGAGCGACGCGGTCCGCCCGATCGACGCCGCGGCGGGAAGCGGGCTGCTCGAAGCCTGGCGCGGGCGCGGGGTGCGGGTCGCCACCGTGGCGGAGATTCTCGCCGCATGAGCGAATTCGGCCGCAATTTCCTGCCGGGGCCCACCGACATCCTGCCCGACGTGCTCGCGACGCTCACCACGCCGCTCTTTTCGCACCGCAGTCCGCGCATGCAGGCGATGCTCATCGCGATGCAGCCCATGTTGCAGGAATGTTTCGGCACCCGGCAGCCCGTCTTCATCGCCACCGGCTCCGGGACCGCCCTGCTGGAAGCCGCGGTCAAGAGCGGCGTGAAAGAGCGGGTGCTGGTCGCCGTGGGAGGATACTTCGGCGAATACTGGGCCCGGATCGCCGAGGGCTGCGGCAAGCAGGTGTTGCGCGTCGAGCTGCATCCCGGCACCGCCATCACCCCGGAACAGCTGGCGCAGTTTCTCGAGGGACCGGCGGTCGACGCGGTCGCGATCGTGCACTCCGAATCCTCGACCGGAGCGCTCGCCGACATCGCAGCCCTCGCACGCGTGGTGCGGGCGCGGCCCGATACTCTGTTTCTGGTCGACGGCGTCACGTCCGTCGGCGCCATGCCCATCGAGATGGACCGCTGGGGCGTGGACTACTACTGCACCGGATCCCAGAAAGCGCTGGCGCTGCCTCCCGGGCTCGCCCTCGGCGCGGCCAGCGAGCGCTTTCTCGCGCGCGCCGAGTCGCGCAGCGACGCGGGGTTTTATCTGTCGGTGCGGAAGCTGGTCTCGATCGCGCGGGAGCAGCTGCCGTTCTGGACCCCGGCGATGTCGCTGTATCTGGCGCTCGACTATCAGCTGGCGCGCATCACGAGGTCCGGAGGCTGGGAGCCGCGCTGGACCCGGCACCGCGCGATGCTCACGCTGCTGGAGCAATGGGTCGCCGCGCATCCCGCGGTGAGCCTGCTGGCAAGGGCGGGAGCGCGCTCGCCCGCGATTTCGGCGCTGGTGCTGCCCTCGGGTCGCCGTGCCGTGGACGTGATGGGCGCGCTGGAACAGCGGGGATATCTGATCGGTGGCCCGCTCGACCCGCGCCACGGCGGGGTGATTCGCATCGGACACATGGGGGACCTCGAGCCCACGCATCTGCAGGAGTTGCTGGGGACGCTCGAGCAGCTGCTCTTCCAGTAGGAGACCCTCTGCCCCCTCTGCCCCTCTGAAAGTGACCTGCGTCACAGCGGTAACCCGCAGTCGTTTTTAGCCTTAACGGCACGGAGCGGGTCGCGTCTTTCCCGGTGGCCGCTGGGATGCTGACCCAGATCGTCACCCTATACCGAGGCTTGTATGAAAACTCTAATTCGTTGCGGTGCCCTGACTTGTGCGGTCGTACTCGGCGCGTGCAGCGGCGATTCGACCGGCACCCAGGCCACGCCGCTCCTCAACGCAGACGTGGCCACCGTCGTGGCGGACAACACCGGCGATGACGTGGACATCATGCGTGAGCCGGTGTTCTTCGTCGCGCTGCCCATTGGCGCAGGGCCGCAGTTCGGCCCCGGCTCGGGCGACCTCAATCCCTCCAACTGCACGTACAACGCGAGCACGCAGCGGCTGGAATGCCCCAGCACGACCCGCGCGGGATCGCTCACCGTCACCCGCTCGTACGCCTTCTGGGATGCCAGCAACACCCCCCAGAACCACTACGACGCGCTGCTCACGGCCAAGGCCAACATCCAGACCCACATCTCCGGTGAACGGAGCGGCGACACCTGGAGCGCGAGCATCGATCGCACGCGGGACATGACGGTGACCGGGCTGGCCGGCACCGAAACCCAGCGGACCTGGAACGGCACCGGCACGGGCACCGCGAGCCACAGCCGGCACAATGACAGCGGGGAAGTGCGCAGCTACAACCTCAGCTGCACGCTCACCGTGAGCGACGTCGTCGTGCCGGTGCCCAACGGCGACGCCCGCTTTCCCCTGAGCGGCAGCATCACCCACAACTGCACGATTACCTTCGTGGGCGGAGCGCGCGATGGCCAGACCGTGCAGCGCAGCGCAACGGTGACCTTCAACGGCACGTCCACCGCGACGGTCAACGTCGGCGGCAAGAGTTTCGACATCGACCTGACGAACCGGCATCGCGGGCCGCAACGCCCGTAACAGAGGGGCAGAGGGACAGAGGGACAGAGGGGCGGAGGGGCAGGGTCGACAGGACCTGCCCCTCTTCTCTTTCTTACAGCGTGGCTCTCCGACTGCGATTCCTGCTCCGGTATCTCCTGCTCTGGCTCGCGGTGTTTCTTCTCCTGCGGGTCGTGTTTCTGGTGGCCTTCGCCGACCAATCCCTGAGCCTGCCGGTCCTGACGCTCCTTGGCACCTTCAGCCATGGCCTCCGGCTCGATCTTTCCGCTGCCGCTTATGTCTCGTTTCCCGTGTTTCTGCTGGTAACGCTTTCAGCGTTCACCCTCTCGCGACATTGGGCGCGGACTCTGATCCTCCCCTACACCATGCTCGTGCTGCTGGCGCTCACGCTGCTCGGAGCCGCCGATCTCGGCGTCTTCCAGGGTTGGGGCCACCGCATCGACGCGAGCGTGCTGCCCTATCTGCCCCATTGGCGCGAGGTGTGGGCCTCGGCGGGCGCGGTACCGCGTGGGGTGCTGCTCGCGCTCTGGCTGGCGCTCGCGGTCGCGGGAGTGGCCCTCGCCCGGCGGGTGCTGCAGCCCAGGCTCAACGCCTTTCCGGAGACAGCGGCGCCAGCCGCGCTCCCGCTGGCCTGCTGCACGGCGCTGTTGTTCCTCCCCGCACGAGGGGGATGGCAACTGATCCCGATCAACCAGAGCAGCGCGTATTTCTCCCCGCTGCGTTTCGCCAATCAGGCGGCGCTCAATGCGGGCTGGAACTTCTTCGACACCTGGCGGCGCGGGCTCGACCGCCGCGGCAATCCCTATGCGGTGCTGCCCGAGGACTCGGCGCGGCGCGTGGTCGCGGCGGCGCGGGGAGCGCCACCCGCGCGGCCACCGCTGCGGGATTCCACCCTGCTCCGGGTGGATCGCCCGAATCTGCTGCTGATCGTGTGGGAGAGCCTGCCGGCCCGCGCGGTGGCGCCGCTTGGCGGGTTAGGGGGCGTGACTCCCGAGCTCGCGGCGCTGGCGCCCCAGGGCCTCTGGTTCCGCCGCTTCTACGCCGCGGGAGACCACACCGAGAAGGGCCTCGCCGCGCTGCTCGCCGGCGCCCCCACGGTCCCCAACACCTCGATCTTCAGGGTGCTCTCCAAAGCGGCCACGCTGCCGCTGCTGACGCGCGACCTGGCGGCGGCGGGTTACCACTCGGCGTTCTACTACGGCGGCGATCTGGCGTTCGGCGGGTTGCAAAGCGTCGTCCGGGAAGCCGGCATCGAGCACGTCGTCGCCAAGGCCGAGTTTCCGCGCTCGAGCTGGAGCTCCAAGTGGGGCGCCCATGACGAGGCCGTCGCGGACCGGGTGCTCTCCGACCTCAACCGCTTCCCCGCCCCGTTCTTCGCCACCTGGCTCACCCTGAGCAGCCACGAGCCGTTCGACGTCCCCGGGCCGGCGCGGGTGCCCGGCTCGAGCAGCGAAGCCCGCCTGCTCAACGCGCTCGCCTATACCGACCACGTCGTCGGCACGCTGCTGCGCACGGCGGCGCAAGAACCCTGGTGGTCGCGCACGCTGGTGGTGATTGTGTCGGATCACTCCAAGCTGCTGCCGGGCACCGACGCGGCGGCGCCCTATAAATCGGCGGAGAGTTGGTACCACATCCCCATGCTGTGGACCGGAGGAGCGCTGGCGCGCACGGGTGCAAGCGACGCGCTCGGAGGCCAGACCGATCTGGCACCGACGCTGCTGGGACGGCTGGGCCTGCCGGGTGGCGAACACTATCGCTTCGGCCGGGACCTCTTTGTCCCGGCGCCGCGTGGGTTTGCGTTCTATGGGTTCGACGAAGGATTCGGGCTGGTCACCGAGCGCGGCAGCTACGTCTGGGAGCGCGCCGCGCGCGGCGTGACCTCAACAAATGGAACGGTTTCCCCGGACGATCTCCTGTTGGGGAAGGCGCTGCTGCAGCTGGCGTATCAGGACTATCTCGATAGGTAAGAGGGGCGAGTGGCGAGTGGCGAGTGGCGAATCACTCGTCACTCGTCACTCGTCACTTTCAATTCAGATCTCCCCCCGCTTCGCCAGGTTCGCGATCCGCTCTCCCGCCCGGAACGCCAGCGCCATGATCGTCATCGTGGGCTGGCCGCGCCCCGAGGTCACCAGGCTGCTGCCGTCGCAGAGGAAGAGATTCCGCACGTCGTGGGTCCGGTGATCGATGTTGATGACCGAGGTCTTCGGGTCTTTCCCCATGCGACAGGTGCCGAGCAGGTGCGCGGTGCCGCCGGAGACGCCCACCGGGCCGCTCCAGACCCGCTGCGCGCCCGCGGCATGCAGAATCTCCTCGGAGCGCGCGACCATGAACTTCATCATGCTGATGTCGTCGTCGTGGTCTTTGTAGGTGATCCGGAGCGCGGGTAGGCCCCAGTCATCCTTCACCGTAGGATGCAGGGTGACGTTGTTGCTCTCGACGGGCAAGGACGTGGTGTGGCCCGCCGCCATCATCGTCCGGTTGAAGTAATCGCCGAGCAGCTTCTTGTATTCGCTGCCCCAGGTCGGCGCGTCGGGCGGCAGTCCGCCGAGGCTCCAGATGATGGGGTACTGCTGGAAGCGGGCATCGATGCCGCCGCCACCGTAGAAGCCGCGCTTGGGATCGCTGTCGTAGAAATCGTGCACCAGCCGGGTGACCTGCACGCTCTTGTATTCGTTGAGCGGATGCTCGAAGAGTCCCAGCGTGCCGGTGTTCCCGTTGAACATCAGGTGCTTGCCGACGTAGCCGCTCGAGTTGGCGAGGCCGTCGGGGAACTGGCTCGAGGTCGAAATGAGCAGCAGTTTCGGCGTCTCGGCGCCGTTGCAGGAGAGCACCACCGCCCTGGCGCGCTGGAACTGTTCCTTCTTGTCGGCGTCGAAGTAGGTCACCCCGGTGGCGCGGCCCTTGGCATCGAGCTCGACCTTGCGCGCGTAGCTGTGCGGTCGGATCTCGCACTTGCCGGTGGCCTCCGCCACCGGGATGACCGAGGCGAGGCTCGAGCTCTTGGCGCCGAATTCACAGCCGAACCCGATACAGTAGCCGCAGTGCTGGCAGTTGTTGCGGCCGTTGAAGGGCTTGGACAGAATCGCCATCGGCGACGGCTGCGGGTGCAGCCCGAGCTGGCGGGCGCCGCGCTCGAATAACACGCCGGAGGATTTGACCGGCAGCGGCGGCAGCGGATACGCCTTGGAGCGCGGCGGGTCGAAGGGTCCCGGCGTCCCCGACACGCCGACCTCCCAGTCCACCATGGTGTAGTAGGGCTCCAGATCGGCGTAGCCGATGGGCCAATCGGCGAGGTTCGCGCCGGGGATGGAACCCAGCATACTGCGCTCGTGGAAGTCGACGTCGTGCAGCCGCCAGAAATTCGCGGTGAAGTGCACGCTGCTGCCACCGACCAGGCTCGCCCGGAAGATCCCGCCGGCGCCCACCTGGGCTTCCTTGTCTGCCGTCTGCCGCCAGGTTACCGGCGTCTTGGGCCCGAGGTCACCATTGAGCCAGTAGCCGAACTCGTCGTGCTTAAAGTCGCTCGGTGCCAGGCGCGGCCCGGCCTCGAGCACCACCACGGAATAGCCCCGCGTCGAGAGCTGCTTGGCCACGACGCCGCCCGCCGCGCCGGAGCCGACGATCACGAAATCCACGGTCGCATCGAGGGGGAACTTGGCTGCGGGACGCTGCTGCATGGCTCAGCCTCCAGTCCGTTGCGCTTCGGCGTCGTAGTAGCCGAAGGGTGGCTGATAGATCCCGTGGGACTCGAAGCCCAGCACCTTCCACCCCGCTTCGCCCTGATTGCCCCCGTAGGAAGGATTGCTGAACATGCCGACGCAGGTCACGAACCGGAGCTGACCGAAGAAGGGCCCCTGCTCGATCGACTTGAGGTACTCGTCCTGCTGCGCGGGGGTCAGCGCGGCGAAGGACGTGGTGCCGGGCCACTTCGCCGCCACTTTCTTGTTCGTGTCATCGAGCGCGGCGATCAGCAACGGCTTCTGCTGGGCGCCGAAGGTGCTCAGCGCCTTGTCGATGAAGTGGATCACCCCGGCTTCCTTGGCGCCCGGTGTGCCGTCCGAGGGAAAAATCCGCATGCAGATGGCCTCGATGTCGGCCGCCTGCGCCGCGGTCAGCGCCTGGAACTGATAGGGAGGCGGCGTGAGGATCGTTTTCCGCGCATGAACGAGCGCCGCCTGCAGTTTCTCGGGGTCGAGGAGGAGCCAGCCGGCCCCCGCCGCGCCGGCGGCGGCGAGGAAGGCTCGACGGGAAAACTGATCGGGCATGGAAGCTCCGGGGTGTGCTACGGGTCTTACGAATATCGCCTGGTTTCGGTTGCGCCGCGAGCTAGCGGGTCAGCATGCTCTTCGCGACGAACCAGACGTTCGCGGGCCGTTCCGCGAGGCGGCGCATGTACCACGGGAACCAGGAGCTGCCGTAGCTGATCAGCGTCTTGACCGTGCGTCCCTTGGCCGCCAGCGCGCGCTGTTCGCCCATCCGGATCCCGTAGAGCATATGGATCTCATAGCCGCCGTTTTCCACCCCCAGGGCTCCGGCCTTGTTCACCAGCCGGGCGATGAGCGGGGTGTCGTGGGTCCCGAAGATCGGCAGCGCCTGACCCTTGGCGGCGGCATTGAGCAGCTCGGTCGCGAGGTCGTAATACGCGAGGTCGACGTCCCGCTTGGCGGGGAACGCGACGTGAGCCGGCTCGGCGTAAGCCCCCTTGACCAGCCGCACGGTGGGGCGGTGCGCCAGGAGCTGGCGCAGGTCGTCGGGTGTGCGACGCAGATAGGCCTGCATGGCGATGCCGACGCGCTCGTGCCGCTGGCGCAGCCCGCGATAGAGCTCGAGCGTGCGGTCCACGTAGCTCGAGTCCTCCATGTCGAGCCAGAAATAGGTGCCGGTGGCTTCGGCTTTCCGGGCGAGGGTTTCGAGATGCTCCGCGCAATGGGCCTGGGAGAAATCCAGCCCGAGCTGCGTGGGCTTGACCGAGACGTGCGCGTTGAGCTTGCGCGCCTGGATCTGATCGAAGACGCCGAGGTAGTGATCGCGCACCGCGGTGGCTTCGGATTCCGCGGTCAGGTTCTCACCCAGCTTGGTGAGCACGGTGCCGAGTCCGGCCGGCGCCAGCGCCGCCGCCGCGTTCACGGCGTCGTCGAGCTCCTCTCCCGGCATGAACTTCTTCACCGCGCGCATGGCGAAGGGGCGCCGCATCACACGATCGGCGAGCCAGGAGCTCTTCGACATGCGAAGGAGGACGTTCCGGGCGAGACTCATCGGCTTTGAGGATACCATGCGGGCTCGCCGGGAGCCAGCGTCTATCTTTGGCAGGTGCGCCGGCTCACCACACTCCGCTTCGACAATTCGTACGCGAGGCTGCACCCGGCCTTCGGCGAAGTCATCGACCCGACGCCGCTGCCCAATCCCTACCTCGTCGCCTTCAATCCCGCCGCCGCCCGCCTGCTCGATCTCGATCCCGCCAGCGCCGACGATCCGGAGCTGGTGCGCTACCTCTCCGGCAACCGGCGGTTCCCCGGCGCCGAGCCGCTCGCCCAGGCGTACGCGGGTCATCAGTTCGGGGTCTGGGTGCCGCAGCTCGGCGACGGTCGCGCCCTGCTGCTCGGAGAGGTGAGGAACGCGCGGGGAGAGTCGTGGGACCTCCACCTCAAAGGCGCGGGGCAAACCCGCTTCTCCCGCCACGGTGACGGCCGCTCGGTGCTGCGCTCGGCGGTCCGCGAGTACCTGGCGTCGGAAGCGCTGCACGGGTTAGGCATCCCGACCACGCGCGCCCTGGCCGTCGTCGGCAGTCCCTTTCCGGTCCAGCGCGAGCGGCTCGAGACCGCCGCGACGCTGCTGCGTCTCAGTCCGAGCCACGTTCGCTTCGGCACCTTCGAGTATTTCGCCGCGCGCGGCGATCTCCCGCGTCTCGCCGAGCTGCTCGAGTATGTGATCGCGCGACACTTTCCGGCGGCGCGCGCGGCGGCCGAGCCCGCGCGCTGGGTGTTCGGGGAGATCTGCCGGCGCACGGCGGAGCTCATCGCGCGCTGGATGGCCGCCGGCTTCGCCCACGGCGTCATGAACACCGACAATATGTCGGTGCTCGGCGTGACGCTGGACTACGGGCCCTATGGTTTTCTCGACGAGTACGCCGCCGGGTTCGTGTGCAATCACAGCGACACCGGGGGACGCTACGCCTTCGACCAGCAGCCTGCTGTGGGGTTGTGGAACTGCGCGCGCCTGGGCGACGCGCTGCTGGCGCTGGGCGGCGATCCCGAAGCCTGGCAAGCCGAGCTGGAAAGCTACTGGACGGCGTACGGCGACAAATACGTAGCGCTGATGTGCGGTAAGCTCGGGCTGAACAGCAGATCCACAGATGATAAGGGTGAGAGTGGATTGATCCGAGACCTTCTAGCCATCCTGCAGCAAGATCGAGTGGACTATACGCGGTTCTTTCGGGAGCTCGGGAGCCGGGAGCCGGGAGCCGGGAGCGCAGCGCAGGGAGGGACCCTGAAAGCCTGGCTCGTTCGCTACGAGCAGCGGTTGCGAGCGGAGGGCAGCATCGATGCCGAGCGACAGCAGGGCATGCGGCGGGTCAACCCGAAATACATCCTCAGAAACTGGATCGCGCAGGAAGCCATCGCGGCGGCCGAGCGCGGGCAGTTCGAGCTGATCGAGGAGCTGCGCCGCCTCTTCGCGGATCCCTGCGCCGAGCACCCGGGGATGGAACGCTTCGCCGAGCCGCCGACGGCCGCGGCGCGCGAGCTCGCGGTCAGCTGCTCGTCGTAAGCAGGGCCAGCGCGGCGTCGGCGCTCTCCGCGCTGTGGATCAGCTCCGGCGCGAGCGTCTGAAAGAACACCCGCACCGCCGGGGCCGGCCGGATCAGCACGACCGGCTTGCCCGCCTTGAGCGCCAGCGACACTTCCGCGGCGGTACCGGGATTCATCCCGCAGGCGACCATCGCCGCGCAGCTCTGGGCCAGCAGGGCGTTGCGCGCTTCACCGAGGCCCGTCGCGATGGCGACGCTGAGATCGGGAGCCGCGGTGTCGGCGAATTTTTGCGCGGCCGCGGTGGGCACAGAAACC
>CAYNNS010000016.1:0-21922 GCA_964398345.1 uncultured Gemmatimonas sp.
CAACCGTCGCGCAATGGGAGCCGGGTAAGATGCGCATCAGCATCGAGGGCCGCGACGAACGATCGCTCTATCTCGTCGTGGGCGAGAACTGGTACAAGGACTGGATCACGACCATCGATGGCCGGCCGGCCCCGACGCTCCGGGCACAACACACCCTGCTATCGGCGGTGATTCCACCCGGCGCCAGGGAAGTGCGCTTCGAGTTCCGCTCCCGGGACTACCAGCGGGGCAGGGTGCTCTCGCTGCTTGGTGTCATCGGCGCCGTTTTGCTGCTGCTCGGCCAACGCATCCGGAGGCCCGCGGCCGCCAATGGCTGAGCGTTTGCTGGTGATCCTGCCCACCTTTAACGAGAGCGAGAATCTCCCCAAGATCGTCCCGAGGATTCTGGAGCAGGACCCGCGCCTCGAAATCCTGGTCGTGGACGACAACTCGCCAGACGGCACCGGCCGGCTGGCAACCGATCTCGCCGGACTCAACCCGCGAGTCCACGTCCACCACCGAACCCAGAAGCAGGGTCTCGGCAGGGCCTATCTGGCGGGGTTCGCGTGGGGGCTGGAGCGCGACTACGACCGGCTGTTTGAGATGGACGCCGACTTCTCGCACGACCCACGCTTCCTCGTCGATCTGATCAAGGCAGTGGACGACGGTGCCGACCTCGCGATCGGGTCACGCTACAAAACGGGGGTCAATGTCATCAACTGGCCGATGTCGCGCCTCTTGCTGTCTTTTTTCGCCAGCGTATACGCCCGGTCGTTCACGGGCCTGCCTCTCACCGACCTGACCGCCGGATTCAAGTGCTTCCGCCGCGCGGTGCTCCTGGCGATCCCGCTCGAGAGGGTGCGCTCCAACGGCTATGCCTTCCAGATCGAGATGAGCTTCCGGGCCTGGCGCAAAGGATTCAAGCTCGTCGAAGTGCCGATCGTGTTCACCGACCGGACCGAGGGTCGCAGCAAGATGAATCGCGCCATCGTGCGCGAGGCGGTCTGGGTAGTCTGGTGGCTGCGGCTGTCGCGTCTCTTCGGGAAGCTGTAGGAGTCGAACGTGCGGTTCTACAAGATGACGGGGTCGGGCAACGACTTCGTCTTCGTGGATGGGCGCGAAGTGTCGCTGGATCACCTGACCGATGCCAGCATCCGTTCGCTCTGTGATCGGCGCACTGGAGTTGGCGCTGACGGCGTGGTCAGCCTTACCCCCGAGGCTACTTCGGGGGCACGAATGATCTATTTCAACGCCGATGGAAGCCGGGCCGGCATGTGCGGCAACGCGGCGCTTTGCAGCACCCGGCTGGCCGCACGCCTCGGGATGGCTCCGGAAAACGGGATGCAGCTGCACACCGATACCGGTATCCTCAGAACCCGCTGCGTGGGTCCGGGATGGTCCGCCGAAATGCAGCTTCCCGACTTTCCGCTTCCCGAGCCGATTGACCTCCCGCTCCAACCGGGAGAAGGAGCCATGGTGCGCTGCACCGTGGGGGTACCTCACCTGGTCGTGCTGGTTAACGACGTGAGCCTGGTCGACGTCGAGGCTAGGGGCAGGGTGCTCCGGTTTGACCCCGCCTTCGCTCCGGCAGGAGTGAACGTGAACTTTGTCGGGCCGACTCCAGCAGACCCGGAGGCCGGGTGGCGCCTGCGGACCTATGAACGCGGAGTGGAGGCCGAAACGCTGGCGTGTGGAACCGGGACGGTCGGTGCCGCGTTTGCTCTGGCCCAGGCGCAACGGAGCCAGCTCCCGGTGCGCATCCGCTCCTGGGGTGGAAACCTCCTTTCGGTATCTGGGGAGCTAGCGGAGGGATGGGCGCGGGAGCCATGGCTCTGCGGGGAGGGTCGCCTGGTCTTCGAAGGGGTGCTGCAGTAGGTCCGTCGCTTGCGGTTGATCCGCAATCCTCATCGGCGTCGTGGCAGGGGCCACCACAACATGGAAGCACAAGCCATTGAGCTACAACGCATTGGCGCACTCGGCGCCGGTTGTCCACAGTTATCCCCAATTGAAATTAACATAATACATCTTATACGTACTCTGAGACAGACGAGGAAATGGGGCTTTCCGGCCCCACTTGTGGCGCCATGAACCCCCCGGAGCCCGCCTCAAGGTCAGCGCTACCCCGCCAGTTGGGTGTCGTCAGCACAACCTCGGTGCTGGTCGGCGTGGTGATCGGCAGCGGGATCTTCCGGGTTCCGGCCCAAGTGGCGGCCCAGGTCGGAACCCTCGGAGGAATGGCCCTGATCTGGATTCTGGGTGCCGGGATTACCCTCGCTGGGGCTCTGGTGCTCGCCGAGCTCTGCTCAGCTTACCCGCAGGCCGGCGGCACTTACGTCTTTCTCCGCGAGGCCTGGGGTCCGCAGGTGGCTTTCCTCTTCGGCTGGGCCAAGCTCCTGATTACCGGCCCGACAGGGCTTGCGGCGGTGTGCCTGGTTTTTTCGTCCTACGCCGCGACCTTTGTCCCCCTTGGTGATGTAGCGCAGCGCGTACTCGGAGCCGCCTTGCTCGTCCTGCTCTCCCTCGCCAACATCCGGTCGGTTCGCTGGACGGCGGCCGTTCAGAGCCTCTCTACTGCCGCCAAAGTCCTGGCCCTGGTGGCGCTCGCGGCCGTGCTGCTCACATTCGGCAATGCCGGCACCGGAGCGCTGGCCGGGTCTGTGACCCTGGGGATCGGCGACTGGGGCGGCTTTGGTGTAGCGCTGATTGCGGTGCTGTGGACCTACGTCGGTTGGGTTGATCTGACCTATCTGGCGGGAGAAGTGGTCGGCCCCGCGCGGACTTTCCCGCGTGCGATGGTCGGCGGCCTCGCGCTGGTCCTGGTCGTGTATTTGCTGATCAACGCCGCCTACCTGTACGTGCTGCCCATCGCCGACATCGCACACTCGAACGCGGTGGCTGCCACGGCAACGGAGCGGGTTTTCGGGGCGGCGGGACGTTCGATGGTCGCGGCACTGGTGATGTTGTCGACGGTCGGCTCACTGAACGGAACCCTGCTCAGTAACCCGCGCGTCTTCTACGCCATGGCTCAGGATGGGTTGTTCTTCCGCTCGGTCGCCGCGGTGCACCCGCGCTATCACACTCCCTACGCCTCCGTGCTGGTGTTCATGGTGCTCGGTATCATCGGCGTAGCGAGCCGGACCTTCGACCAACTCGCCGAACTCTTCGTGCTCGGCATCTGGCCGTTCTACGCCCTCGCCGTCGGAGCGATCTTCGTGTTGCGCCGCCGCTACCCCGAAGCCACGCGGAACTCGATCTATAAGATGTGGGGATATCCCCTGCTGCCGGCCGGCTTTCTCCTCGTCTCCACCGCCCTGCTGGTCAACGGCGCGATCAAGCGGCCGCTGCAGACCGCGCTCAGCCTGGGCATTCTGCTGCTCGGCATTCCGGCGTACTATGGCTGGCGCCTGTTGCAACCCAAGACCTCGGTGGCTCCGAGCACCGCCTGACGATGATCTCGTTCTGGGTGAACGACGCCGGGACGTTCGGCATGAAGGAGTACATCGCGCGTCGGTTGCCGAGGCTCGGCGAGCTCCTGCAGATCCACACCTACGAGAGCCTCAGACCCGACCTCGACCTCCCGCGGGGCACCCACATCTTCGGGGCCCTGTGCCAGCTGTCTCCGGCTGGCCGCCAGGTCGTCGCCATGCTCTACGATCGCCTGCGTGAAGCCGCGCCGGAGATTCGCCTGCTGAACGATCCGCGCCGTGTCTGGCGCCGTTTCGAGCTCCTCGAGCGGATGTACGCGGCGGGCATCAACCAGTTCCGGGCCTACCGCGCGTCGCAGGCCGACACCATCGAGCGCTTCCCGGTGTTCGTTCGCCAGGAATCGGCTCACGAGGGAGCCCTGACCGGCCAGCTCTGGACTCCGAAGGAGCTGGCCGCGGCGCTCCGGTCATTGCGGGCGCGGGGTCTCCCGCTCGACGATCTCCTGGTCGTCGAATTCCGGGACATGGCCGATCGCGATGGCGTGATCCGGATGGCTTCGGTGTTCAAAATCGGCGAACGGCTGATTCCCGCCTTTCAGGTCCGCGGCCGCCGCTGGGTGCTCAAGTGGAATCACGGGGACCAGGACGAGCCCGCCATGCGGGAGTTCCTGCGCTATGTGTGCGAGAACCCACATGCAGCCTGGGCACGCGATGTGTTCGATCGGGCCGGCATTGACTATGGCAGAATGGACTTCGGGGTCTGCGGCGACACTTTGCAGGTCTGGGAGATCAACCTGAATCCAACGCCGGGCCCTTCACCGGGTCCGGAGCCGGCACCACTCGAGGCCGGCCTCGAAACCATGCTGCAGGATGGCCGCCGCGTTTACAACGCGGCGATGCTGGAGGCATTCAGCGCTCTCGCGGATTGCGACCGGGGTTCCGTGAAGGTGCGGCTCGAGCCTGCGCTGGTGGATCAGATGCAGAACGATCTGTGGAGGATGCAGCGGCGCCGGGCCCGGCTGGGTCTGCTGCAGAGTCTCTACCGGAGTCCGGCGCTCGGCTGGCCGATTCGCGCTGCGTACGCCTGGCTGGTGCCGCGACGCTAAGCCTTACATCGTGCCCTGGGTCAGCTCGGCGAGCCGCACCTTGGCTTCGGGAACTCCGGTTGTGGCTTCCGGGAACTGGCTGACGATGCGTCGTAGCACGTCCACGGCTTCCTTCTGCTTCCCAGCCAGTCCGTAGGAACGAGCAGCACCGAGCAGCGCTTCCACCTTGCGATAGTCTTCGGGAGCCGCGTCACCCGCCTTCACGTAGGCCGCCGCGGCGTCGTCGAACTTGTGCAGGTTTTCCAAAGCCCCACCGATCAGCATGTAGGCGCCGGACTGGTAATACGGCGGCGGACCGGACTCGGCGAACTTGCGCAGCTCATCGATGGCGAGCTGGGTCTGATTCGACGCCAGTCGCACCGTGTTGAGCCCTAGCTCTGCCTGGAATGCGGCGTCGGTGCCCCGGTAAGACTGAATTACGCGCTGGAATGCGGAAGATGCGCCGGGGAGATTACCCGCCTCAAATGTGCCCCGCGCGACGTCGAGGGCATCGGCCGCTGCCGCGGCCTTGCGGCGCCCCGTCTCCATGTAGAGCCAGGCCCCCACGGCCAGAACTGCAATAATGCCGACCGCCCAAGACAGGGGCTTGCGGTACTTCTCGAGCCGTTCGATGAGCGGTGTGGGCTCGGTGGTTTCCGCAGCTGGAGTCGTCACGGTGGATGATGCTGTCGATGCCATCGGAATCCTGAGGTTGTAGTTCTCCGCCAGCCGGGTACATGCCCCCGGGGCGACTCGAACGCCCGGCCTACGGTTTAGGAAACCGCCGCTCTATCCACCTGAGCTACGGGGGCCAAGCGCATGAACTTAGCGCAGCCCCTACCGTATTTCAAAGGAGTTGAAGCGCTCCATGTCATCGAGAATCTCGGTCCCCAGCAGATTCGTGACCGAGGCCATGCTGGGGCCTCTCCGTAGCTCAGCCTCGAACTGGCTCAGGCGAACCGGATCGCCGTCCGCCAGAGTTTCGACGCTCCCGTCTTCACGGTTCCGAACCCAGCCGGTAAGCCCAAGCCGGACGGCGGTCCGCCAGGTAAAGTGCCGGAAGCCGACACCCTGCACTCCCCCTTCAACGACGTAGCGCTTCCTCATGGCTGCTTACGACGGCGCTCCCGCCACACCGTAATGACCATTGGCAGCACCGAGATGACGATGATTGCCAGGATGACAAGGCTGAAATGTTCGCGCACCGCCGGCAGGTTGCCGAAGCGATAGCCGACCCAGAGCAGGAGCGTAACCCAAAAGGCTCCCCCGCCGATGCTGTAGACGAGAAAGCGGGGATAGGTCATCGCTCCGATGCCGGCGACGAAGGGCGTAAAGGTCCGGACGATGGGGACGAATCGGGCCAGCACGACTGTGCGACCGCCATGCCGCTGGAAGAACGCGTGAGTGCGCTCGAGATACTCGCGGCGCAGCCAGCGCACGTCGCCGGTGAAGGCACGCGGTCCGACGAAGCGGCCGATCCAGTAGTTGACGTTGTCTCCCGCAAGGACCGCGAGAAAAAGGACCAGATTGAGCAGCCACGGGTCCAGGGAGCCGAGCGCCGCGAGGGTTCCCGCGGTAAAGAGCAGCGAGTCTCCGGGGAGGAACGGGGTGACCACGAGCCCGGTCTCGCAAAAAAGAATCCCGGCGAGAATGCCGTAGGTCCAGGAGCCGTATTGTGCAACGATCTGAGCGAGGTGGCGATCGAGGTGCAGAAAGAAATCGATGATCCCCTTCACGATTCCTCACGGGGTTTGAAGCCGAATTCGCCGAGCAAGGGGACGAAACGCACGCCGGTTGCGGTGGCAGTCCGGATCACGTCGTTCTGCTTCTCGACCAGCGTGAGGCTCTGGGTTTCCGGGTCACCCAGCGGGATGACCATCCGGCCGCCCTCGGAAAGCTGCTCGAGCAGCGGCTTCGGAATCGCCGGGGAGGCTGCGGACACGACAATGGCATCGAAGGGGGCGAACGCGCGCCAGCCCAGAGTACCGTCTCCGACGACCACGGTGGCATTACGGACGCCCACGTCCTCGAGCGCCTGACGCGCGGCCTGCGCCAGCTCCGGCACCCGCTCGACCGCAAGCACCGTGGACGCCAGCTCGGCCAGCAGCGCGGTCTGGTAGCCCGAGCCGGCCCCCACCTCGAGCACACGATCGTTGCCGGTGAGTCGCAACAGCTCGAGGGTTCGGGCATGGACGTACGGCTGCGAAATCGTCTGCCCTGCCCCGATCGGCAGCGGCACGTCTTCATAGGCCCGGTGCCGCATCGCCTCGGGCACGAAACGATGGCGCGGGACCGTGGCGATGGCGTGGAGGACCCGGAGATCCTGAATGCCCTTATCGCGCAGCGCTTCGACGAGCTGCGCGCGATAGCCCCCGAAGCCATCGCCGTGGCCTAACCCTCCAGCGACCATCCCCGTACCGTCTCGAAGAGCCCGTAGCTGGTCAGGTCCATGTGCAACGGCGTGATGGAGACGTAGCCGTCGTGCACCGCGCGATGATCGGACTCCGCGTCGCCGGTCCAGGTGATCTCGCCGCCTCCGATCCAGTACACCTCCTTGCCCCAGGGGTCCTTCATGCGGGTCAGGCTCTCGGAGAAATAGCGGCTGCCCAGCTTGGTGACCTTGAAGCCCCGCACTTCATCCGCGGGAATATCCGGCAGGTTGATGTTGAGCAGCAGGTGCGGCGGGAAGTCTTTCACCGAGGTGATCCGGCGCACCAGGCTGGTCAGGAGGGTTTTGTAGGTCGCCAGCAGCTCGAGCTCGCGGCTGGCGAGCGAGAGCGCTACCCCCGGGATTCCGAGGGTCACTGCCTCCATCGCCGCGGAGACGGTGCCAGAGTAGAGCACGTCCTCTCCCATGTTGGGCCCGTGGTTGACGCCCGAGAACACGAAGTCGGGCAACTCGGGCAGCAGCGCCCCCGCCGCGAGCAGCACGCAGTCGGTCGGGGTGCCGTCCACCTGGAACGCTCCGTCGTGGCGGCGCTGCGGTCGCAGCGGGCGGTGGAGCGTCAGGGAGTGGGAAGTGCCGCTCTGCTCGCGGTCGGGGGCGACGACCGTTACCTGGCTTACGGCGCGACAGGCCTCGGCGAGCA
Source organism: uncultured Gemmatimonas sp. (assembly GCA_964398345.1). GTDB lineage: Bacteria > Gemmatimonadota > Gemmatimonadetes > Gemmatimonadales > GWC2-71-9 > JABFSM01. Next base: position 7,579 of record CAYNNS010000016.1, read on the forward strand.
CCGCGAGCCCTGGTGCCAGGATCCCGTCGTCGTTGCTCACCAGAATTTTCATGGGGCCTCGGGGGGCGGGCTGCCGCCGTCGAGGAGCCTCAGGATCTGCTCGAGCTGGTCCCGCAGCTCACTCAGAGTAGTCCGGGAAGCCGCCTTGGCCGCCTGGGTCTTCAGATCTCCGCTCTTGCGATACTGCTCGATACGCTGGCGCGCACCCTCGATGGTGTATTTCTCGGTATAGAGCAGGTGCTTCACCAGCATGATGAGCTCGACCTCCCGGCTCTTGTAGACGCGGTTGCCCGAGCGGTTCTTGGCCGGGTTGAGAAAGCGAAACTGGCTTTCCCAGTAGCGCAGCACGTGGGGCTTGAGGTCGGTGAGGGCACAGACCTCGCCGATCGAGAAGAATTCCTGGGTTGGTCGCGGCGGAGTCACGTCCACTGCTCCGGCTTGAGGGTTCGCTCCATGAGCTCGGTAATGGCCTGGCGCGGCGGGAGGTTCTCGAACAGCAGCTGGTGGACCTTGCCCGTAATGGGCAGCTCGATGCCGGCGCGCTCGGCCAGCCGTACCGCGGCCCGGGCGGTGTTCACGCCTTCGGCCACGGTCCGGTGACTCGCGGTGTAGTCCGCGAGGCTCTGTCCCTGGGCCAGCGCGATGCCCAGCGCGCGATTGCGGCTCAGCGCGCCGCAGGTGGTGAGGATCAGATCGCCCATGCCGGCGAGTCCGGCCAGGGTCCGCGGATCGGCGCCCAGGACGGCGCCGAGTCGCGTCATTTCCGCGAGGCCGCGGGTAATCAGGGCGGCGCGCGGGTTATTCCCGAGGCCCAGCCCCTCGAGCACGCCGGCGGCGATGGCGATGACGTTCTTGAGGGCGCCGCCGATCTCGGTCCCGAGCACGTCGGCGTTGGAGTACACCCGGAAGTACCCGGTGGCGAAGGCGTCCTGGACCTCGCGGCACGCGGCGGCGTCACGCGAGGCCGCGACGATCGCCGTAGGCTGGCGCTGGCAGACTTCGACCGCGAAGCTTGGCCCGGAGAGCGCGACAAAGCTCACCCCGGGGAGCACCTGAGCCGCGACCTGCGACATGAATTCGAGGGTGTCGAGCTCGACCCCCTTGGTGGCACTCACCAGCAGCGCCCCGTTCGCAAGCCGCCCGCGAACCATGCCGAGCACCGCACGGGCAGCATGACTCGGCGCCGCGCAGAGCACGATTTGCGCGCCGCGCACCGCCTCACCCGCGTTGCCCGTGGCCCTGAGCGCCGGTGCGAGCGCGACGCCGGCAAGAAACACGGGGTTCTCCTGGCGGGCATTGATTGCTTCGACCACCTCCGGCTCGTAGGCCCAGAGGCACACCGCATGGCCCTTCCGCACCAGCAAGTCGGCGAGGGTCGTGCCCCAGCTGCCGGCTCCCAGCACGCCGATCGCGCTCACGTGCCCGCCTGGGCCCGGCGGCCGAAGCGATGCTCGGTCCCGGCGAGCAGGCGCCTGATGTTGGCGCGGTGCGTCAGCACGATCAGAGCCGCGACGCCGGCGAAGAGCCAGAGCAGCGGGCGCCGCTCGGGTGCGAGCCAATACACGAGCGGGGTGAGCAGCACCGCGGCGATGATGCTCCCGAGCGAGACGTAGCCGCTCACGGCGACGACCAGGGCCCAGATTCCCAGCGCGGCAAGAAAGGCGAGCGGTGCCAGCCCGAGCACGATGCCGGCGCCGGTCGCGACGCCCTTCCCGCCCCTGAATCCGACGAATACCGAGAAGACGTGCCCGAGCAGCGCCGCGATGCCGAGCAGCAGCGGCACCAGCTCACCGCCATGGGCGCGAGGGCCGAAGATCGCGACCGGGATCGCGCCTTTGAGCAGATCGAAGAGGCCCACCGGCACCGCGTACTTCCAGCCCAGCTGCCGGAACAGGTTGGTGGCGCCGAGGTTGCCGCTGCCGAGCCGGCGCAGATCCTCGCCCTTGACGAGCCGGACGACGAGATAGCTGGTCGGAATCGCGCCGAGCAGGTAGGACGCCAGAAACCAGAGTGCGAGCGACATCAGCGCCGGTTCCCCCTGGCGGAGAGCTTCAGCCGCACCGGGGCCCCCAGGAATGACCAGGCATCGCGGAAGCCGTGCAGCAGGTAGCGCTGGTACGACTCGGGAACATCCTCCGGGCGGTTGGAGACGATCGCGAAAGCCGGCGGCGCGGTGCCGATCTGCGAGGCGTAGAGCAGCTTGACTTCTTCGCCGGGCTTCTGGGGCGGCTGCTGCCGCTGCACCAGGCTTTCCAGCACCTGGTTGACCTCGGACGTCGCCACCCGGCGCTGGCGGGCCTCGGCGACCTCGAGGGCGACGTCGAGGACTTTCCTGACCCGCTGCCCGGTGCGCGCGGAGACGTAAACGAAGGGGACGTACTGGAGGAACGGGGCTTTGGCGACGAGCAGCTCTTCGCCGCGCCGCGCGGTGTTGGAGTCCTTTTCGGGAATCAGGTCCCATTTGTTGACGGCGATGACGAGCCCGCTTCCATGTTCCCAGGCCTGGGTCGCGATGCGGAGGTCCTGGTTGTGCAGCCCCAGGCTTGCATCGACTACGAGAATGCAGACCTCGGCCTGGTCGATGGCGCGCTCGGTGCGCAGGGTCGAATAGAACTCGATGTCGTCCTCCACGCGCGAACGGCGCCGCAGCCCGGCGGTGTCGATGAAGCGGAGGGTTCGCCCCTCGAACTTGAGGACCGAGTCGACGGCGTCGCGCGTGGTTCCTGCCTCGTGGTGCACCACGAAGCGATCCTCTCCCAGCAGCTTGTTTGCCAACGACGATTTCCCGGCATTGGGGCGTCCGACGATCGCGATGGCGACGCTGGTGTCGGGCTCGCCTAATCTGGCGTCGGGTAAGCGCGCAACGATGGCGTCGAGCAGATCGCCACTGCGCGAACCGACGGCCGCTGACACCGCACTCGGCGGCCCGAAGCCCAGCCTGTGAAAGTCGTGCACCGCCAGCTCGTCGGCCGGCGACTCGACCTTGTTCACCGCGAGCAGAACCGGATGCCCGGCGCGCCGCAGCTTTTCCGCGATGGCCTGGTCGACAGGGTGCACGCCGTCCCGCGCGTCCACGACGAACAGGATGAGATCGGATTCCTCGAGCGCGAGCTCCACCTGACGCCGGATCGCCTTGTCCATCGCCTCGTTGGAATCGGGAACGAGCCCGCCGGTGTCGATGAGCCAGAAGTGGCTGCCCGCCCATTCCGCGGAGCCGAAGTGACGGTCGCGGGTCGTGCCCGCCTGCTCCGCCACGATAGCGGACCGTCCTCCCAGAATCCGGTTGAACAGGGTGGACTTCCCCACGTTGGGACGGCCGACAATGGCGACGGTGGCCTGGCGCATCAGGCCGCCACTCCGTCGAGCGCATCGGAAAAGTGCCGGCTGAAGCGGATGGGCGAGCCGGTTTCCGCGGCGAGGGCCGGCGCCTCCACGCCATCGATGAAGCGCAGGTCGTCGTTGACCGATTCCGCCGGCAGCAACACGCGATCGTAGCGCGGGGTGTTGCGAAGTGCTGCCGCGATCGACCTGCCTGGAAGCAACCCGGCCGTGGTGACGCGTGGCCCGAACAGCCCATTCTCCACGACGATGAGCTCGAACGTGGCTCCCGAAGCCCTGGCGAGCGGCTCCAACACTTGTGGCATCAGCGCACCCATGGAGGTGCCTGTTACTACCCCGATCCGAAGCCCTTGCCACTCGCGAAAGCCCAACTCGTCGGCACGGATCTGGCGCTGGAGATAGCGGACTGAGCCCACGCCGTTCTCCACCTGCTCGAAGTCGCCGTAACTCGCTTCCGCGGGCAGTTCGAGTCCGGCGCGGAGATACAGCTCGTCGGCGCCGTAGACCCAGTGGTCGCCTCGCTCGCGCAGCGCACGCAGCTGCCAGGCTTCGACCTGCCCCACCGCGGCCCGGCATTCCAACGCCGTGGGTTCGCGGACCAGGCCGTGCTTGCTGTACTCGGTCAGACCGACTGGAACGACGGACACACTCAGCACCGCCGCTTCCAGCCCGTACAGGTCGGAAAAGGTGCGGTCGAGCTCGGCCCCATCGTTGACGCCGGGCGAGAGGACGACTTGGGTGTGAAAGCGGATCCCATGCGCGGCGAACCGTTCGAGCTGCGGCAGGATGTCGGGCGCGGTGGGGTTGCGCAGCAACCAGCGGCGAATGACCGGATCGGTGGCATGCACGGAGACGTACAGCGGTGACAGCCGGTACTCGATGATCCTGTGGACGTCTTTCGGCTTGAGGTTGGTCAGCGTGGCGAAGTTACCGTACTGGAAGGAGAGGCGGTAATCGTCGTCCCGGATGTAGAGGACGTCCCGGAGTCCATCGGGCAAGCCATCGACGAAACAGAAATCGCAGCGATTGGCGCAGCGCCTGATTCGGGGCGGCTCGACGGCGACGCCCAACGCCTCGGAGAAGGGTCGTTCTATGTCAAAGTGGATCTCCTCCCCGCCCGGTTGCCGAACGGCGAGGCCGAACTCCTCCTCGGCGGTGAGAAACTCCCAGTCGAGGAAGTCCTCCAGGTCACGGCCATTGACGGCGAGGAGCTCGGTGCCTGGCAGGAGCCCGATCTGGTCGGCGATGGAGCCGGGCCGGACGGCCGTCACCTTGATCATGGCGAAATCTGACGCTAAAACCCTCTTATTTCAAGGGTTACGGGTTCAGAAATAAATTGACTTGGAAGGTCCCGGAACGAGAATCATCCCGCTTCCGGTGGCCTCGCCTTTGGAGCTATTCTCTCAAGGAAGTTCCAGATTCACGTGGACAGCGTCGGGTGGGAATGAACGTTGTAGAGCGGGTGCTATCGGTTGGGATGTCGGGCGACGATGTCCGGCAGCTCCATGAGCAACTGGAGCTGCTCCACTTCTTCGTGCCTCCAGGCGAGCGATCCTACGGGTTCTTCGGGCCGGCGACGCGAAAAGCGGTGATGGAGGTCCAGCGGGAGCACTTTCACCCGAATCGGGTCAATGGACTGGTGGACCAGGCGACGGCCAACCTGATCCGCGAAGCAGCGAGGTGGACCCTCTAGGCAGCAGAGCGGGCGACCGGACTCGAACCGGCGACGTCCAGCTTGGGAAGCTGGCATTCTACCACTGAATTACGCCCGCAGTTGCGGCTCAGCTTGCCTTGACGCGATAGCGCCACGCGGCGATCCCGGCGCCCTTCCCTTCCGCTTGAATCGTTTGCTTCTGCCCATTCGTGAGCACGGGAACCGGCACTTCCTTGGTGTCGATTACCGCGCCGGATGCGTCGATGAACTCGATCACCAGCGTGACCGCCGCGGGCTTGATTGGCTTGCCAGCCGCGTCCTGGGGGGAGCGTCCGGTGGCCTCACCGTTGAAGCGTGCCAGCTGCTGCCCGATCTGGAACGACTGAATCTCCATGCTGAAGGGCAGCCCGATGAGGCGTTCGGCAGTCTTGTAGACGGCGTCGCTCTGCTTGAGGGCGCGCTGTCCCTGCGCCAGGAGTCGCAGGTTGTCCTCGTTCATTGGCTCGAGCTCGATCAGCTTTTCCGACTGCTCGACGAGCTTGGTATTCGCCGTGTTGGCCGCGGCATCGAATTTCGCCGTATCGGCGATCGACGCTTTCTGAGCATCGGTTGGCGCCTTGGTGGCCTTGGCCAGCTTGCGGAGCGCGTCGCCCGTGTCGCCTGCAACCTTCGCCATGGCCAGATAGGTGTTGGCGAGATTGTAGCGGGCGTCCCTGCTCCACGGATTGCGCTTGGCGGCCTTGCCGAACGCCCCTTCGGCGTCGGCGTACTTGCTCTTGTTGAACGCCAGAACGCCGACCGACATCAGGTCCTGCATGTCGAGCGAGTCGAGGTTCATCTTCGCGAAGCGACTCACCATCGCCCCTTCCATCGCTTCAGCGCTGTCGGCCATGCCGGCATTGCGAAACGCGGCGGCCAACGACTTCTGGGCGTCGGTGTCGTCGGGCTTCCACTTCAGATACTTCTGCAGTACCACGATCGCCTCTTTGTTCCTGTTGAGGCGCTGGTACATGATCGCCAGGTTGAGCGCGGCGCCGTTGCGGTCTTCGTTGAGGGTCGAGTCTTTCTCCGCGATCTCGAGTGCCTTGGCGAAGTACACGGCGGCGCTGTCGTCGTGCTGCGAGTTGGCGAACAGCACGCCCATGTTGGTGTAGACGTGGGGCAACCCGCGAAACAGGTACGAGGCGTCCCGGAAGAGCGCCAGCGCGCTGTCGGTCTGCCCCTTGCGCTGCAACTCGACACCGGCGGTCCCGAGCAGCGCCCAATTGTTCTGGCGGTACTGGGTGATGTCGATTTCACAGGAGGGCGCCAGGGTCTGCGCCTTGGTAAACGCGGAATCGGCGCCGGCGGGATCACCCTGCAGCAATGCGACTCGCGCGAGGTAATACCAGGCCGCGCCGTTGCCCCCCTGCGACTCCTGGGTGATGGCGGCCAACAGGTTCTGCTTTGCGTCCGTGAGGAGCGTGGTCTTTTCGGCCGGGGTCTTGGCTTCGTACGCCTTGCGCAGCGACGCGACGGCTTTGTCGACCTTGGAGTTCACCGTCTTGAGCGGACACAACGGCGGCACGTACTTGGTTGGTTGCCCCTGAGCCAAGCGAAGATTGATCCCGCCCTGCGCGGCGAGAGGACCTGCCGCAAGAACCGCGACGAGGGTCAGGACCGAAACACGCCTCATCTTTCCTACTCCTTGGGAATTCGGATCGCGAAGTGCTGATTCGACAGAGACTTGAAATATCGCCCCGGATCACGCCGGAGGCAATTCTCCCGGGTCACGGTAGAGCCAACCGGCCCCGGTGTTGAAAAGGACGACGCGATCGGCTGGGCTGAGCACAGAGCGCTCCCGCAGGATACGGGCGGCGGCGATGGCAGCCCCTCCTTCCGGAGCGAAATCGATACCCTCCAGGCGGCTGCCTTTCCGGGCCTCCTCGCTGAGCTCGGTGTCGGTGACTGCAACTGCCCCGCCGCCGCTCTCCCGGAGTGCGCGCAGCATGAGGCGATCGCCGAGGGGCGACGGGACTCGCAGCCCGCTGGCGACGGTAGTGGGGTCCTGCCAGGCGTCGGCGTGGTCGGCACCGGACTCGAAGGCCCGCACCATTGGGGCACAGCCGGAAGCCTGGACCGTGAACATCCGAGGCAGCCTGCCGGTCACCCAACCCGCCTGTTTGAGCTCCTGAAACGCCTTCCACATGCCGATGAGACCGGTCCCGCCCCCCGTGGGATAGAGGATGGCATCGGGAAGGGTCCAGTCGAGCGCCTCGGCCAGTTCCATTCCGAGGGTCTTCTTCCCCTCGATGCGATAGGGCTCCCGCAGCGTGGAAAGATCGAAGGCGCCCGACTCGGCGGCGTAGGCGCGGCTCGCCTTGCCGCAATCGCCGATGTGGCCCTGGAGCAGGCGCAGGTCGGCGCCGAAGGCTCTGATCTGGCCCAGGATCATCGGAGGAGTGCTGTCAGGAGCATAGACGCGCACCGGGATTCCGGCGCGCGCACCGTACGCCGCGGCGGCGACGCCGGCGTTGCCGGCGGTTGGCAGCGTGAACGCCTTGGCTCCGCCCAGCGCAGCGCGGGTTACTGCCGCGGCGAGCCCGCGGGCCTTGAAGCTGCCCGTGGGATTCAGGGCCTCGTCCTTGACGAGTGCCCTTGGCAGGCCGATGCGGGCGCCGATGCGCGGTACCGCGAGGAGGGGTGTATCGCCTTCGCCGAGGGTGACGGGCTCTTCTCCCGCAAGGAGCGGCAGGAAACCTCGGATCCGCCACATGCCCCTGTCACCGCTCCGCGACGCTCGCTGCCCCGGGTCGGGGGCGGGACGCGTGTAGCGAACCAGCCAGGGTTGGCCGCATTCGCAGACCGTGGGCAGACCGGTCGGTGGCGCGGTGCGGTCGCAGGCGGAGCATTCGAGGTGCCAATCCATAGGAATCAGGGGATCAGGGGATCGGTGGATGAGGGGACTGCGCCTTGCTCCTTGAGGAGCGACAGGATGCGGTTGGCCAGCGCCGTGGAGAAGCCCGGTACCGCCGCGATCTCCGCGGGTGTCGCCGATCCTACCCCGGCGAGGCTGCCGAAACGCTCGAGCAGCCGGCGGCGCCGCTCCGGCCCGATGCCGGGAATCGACAGGAGGGCCGACGTCAGGGTGCGGGCCTTGTGCCGATTACGATTGTAGGCGTTCCCGAAGCGGTGGGCTTCGTCGCGCGCGCGCTGCAGCAGCCGCAAAGATGGGCTGCGCCGGGGCAGGCGGAGCGGATCGCTCTTTCCGGGGAGAAAGATCTCCTCTTCCCGTTTGGCCAGGCCGACGATCGGCAGCTCCGAGACGCCGGCGGCCTCCGCCGCCGCCACCGCGGCGCTCAGCTGGCCCTTGCCGCCATCGATCACCATGAGATCGGGCAGCTGCTTTCCCGACTCGCCGAGCCGGGTGAGATAGCGACTCACCACCTCGCCGACCGCCGCGAAGTCGTCCTGCTGGCCCTCGCCGCGGATCCGGAACTTCCGGTACTCGCTCTTTTTCGGCCGCCCCGCCTCGAAGGTCACCAGAGCACCGACCGTGTCCTTGCCCTGGCTGGTCGAGATATCGACACAGACGAGCGTGCGCGGCACCGTGGACAGGCCCAGGTCCCGGCCGAGGGCGTAGACGGGGTCGCCGGCGCGCTCGTCGGCCTCGAAGGACTCGAGTCGCAGGCTCTCCAGCAGATGGCGGGCGTTGCGCTCGGCCAGCTCCAGCCAGCGGAAGGCGGTGCCGCGCTGGGGGATGCTCCAGGTGGACCGCGGCAACAACGCCTGGATTCCGGCGAGCTCGGCGGGGGCGAAGGGGAGAATAACCCGCGCGGCCCGGTCCTCGAGCGGCAGGTAGTAGCGCACCAGATACGCTTCCAGCACGGCTTCGTCGGACTCTTCCTCGACGTTCTCGAGAAAGCGATGCTCGCGGTGGACCACGCGACCTTCGCGGACCCGGAAGAGCACGCCGACGGCATCGTCGCCATCGCGCGCGTAGCCGACGACATCCGCATCGCCACTGCCCAGGGTCTCGATCGCGGCGGGGGTGTCCACCTGATCGAGCCAGCGCAGGGTGTCGCGCAGATCCCGGGCCCGCTCGAAGTCTTCGTCGGCACTGGCCTCCTGCATCATCGCGCGGATGCGGGTGCGGACGTCGACGGTGCGTCCCTCGAGAAAGGCGACGACCTCGCCGATCATCGTGCGGTACGCCGTCTGGTCCTGCCAGCCGACGCAGGGCGCGAGACAGCGTCCGATATGGTAGTCGAGGCAGGGCCGCTCGCGGCGTTGGGCCGGGAGATCGTCGTCGCAAGACCGCACCGTGAAGATCCGGCGCACCAGGGTGAGCGCACGGCGCATCTCGCCGACGTCGCTGTAGGGGCCGAAGTAGCGCGCCCCCGGGATGTCGCGCCGGCGGGTGACGAGGACGCGGGGGAAGGGCTCCTTGAGCGTCACCGCGATCGAGGGATAGCTCTTGTCGTCTTTGAGGCGGACGTTGAAGCGCGGCTGGTACTCCTTGATGAGGTTGTTCTCCAACAGCAGCGACTGCGACTCGCTCTGAACCACGATGGTGTCGACGTCGTGGAGCAACCGCACCAGCATCTGCTTCTGCGGCGTCGCGGCATCGTCCAGGGCCAGATAGCTCCGCACCCGGCTGCGCAGGTTGCTCGCCTTGCCTACGTAGAGCACGCTTCCCGCCCGGTCCTTCCAGATATAGACCCCGGGATCGGCAGGAAGCGACTCCAGCTTGCGCTGCAGTGATTCGGGAAGCTCTGAGCTGCTCATCGACGCGGGATCGGGCGACCAATCAGGCGGAGGGCCAGCGGAACCCGCAAGGCGAGCGTGCCGGCCAGGTAGACGATGCCGAAAGGAAGCAGGACGGCGACCGCCGTGGCAATGGGTGACCAGCGCTCGTGCAGGAGCAGCACGACTCCCCATCCTGCCGCCGCGGCGAGCAGGGCCGGCACCCAGAGCCTGGCGACGTCGGCGAGCGGGAGCCGGGTCGGGCCGATGCGCCGATTGAGGCTCTGACGAAGCAACAGGAACTCCACCCAGCCCGCTACGCCCGCCGAGGCGGTCAGCCCTGCCGCGCCCCAGCGGGGAGCGAAGCCCAGCCAGCCCGGGAGCACCAGGGCGGCGAGAACTCCGAGCCCGGTGGTCAACGCCACGCGGAGGATCGCGAACTTGAGCGGCGTGCGGGTTTCGTGCAACGCATACCACGCGGACGAGTAGAGCCGTCCCAGCGAGCTGGCGAGAAGCCCGACCGCAGAACCGGCGAGAATGCCCCAGACATAGCGGGCATCGTCGCGGGAGAAGAGGCCGGTCTGAAATACCGCCCCGGCGAGCACCTGGCCGAGCGCGGCGAGAGCGACGGCCGAGGGGACGATGAAGAAGGCAACCTGCCCCATGGCGCGTTCGAGTCGCTCGCGCAGCAGGCGGTCAGGATCGTCCGTCGTGCCCGCGGCGGCTGAGAGCTCGGGCAGCTCCGCCGCGGCGACCGACATTCCGAAGAGGCTCACCGGCAGGGTGTAGAGGGTCTGGGCATTGGCAAGGGCGGCGACGGCTCCGGTGGGCAGGAAGCTCGCGAGAATCGAGTCTACAAAGGCGCTGAGCTGCACGACGCCGCGTCCGACGAAGGCAGGGAGGAAGTTGTGCAGCACCACCGCAACGTTGCTGTCGCCCCGGCCCAGCGAGAGCGTGAAGGGGCCGTTCACCTGCCGCACGAAGGGAAGCTGGACGGCGAACTGGAGCAATCCACCCGCCACCGCACCCCACGAAATCCAGAGCACCAGCGTGTCGGCGGCGGTCCCCCGGGGAGCGGCCAGCGCCGCGGCAATGATCGCTGCGTTCCACACCACCGGCGCGGCATAGGAGACGAAGAAGCGGCGATGGCTGTTCAGAATCCCCAGGCACCATGCCGAAAACACCAGGAGCCCGGTGCCGGGAAACAGGATTCGGATGATCCGGACGGCGAGCTCTCGCTTGGCGTCGGCAAAGCCGGGCGCAATGAGGCCGACCAGCCACGGTGCGAGGGTCACACCGAGCGCAACGACCACTGCTACCACCGCGGCCAGCAGGCCGGCGACGGCTCCCGCGACGGCGCGCGCTTCCCGTTCCCGTCCCTGCGCCTGCAGCCGGGCATAGACCGGGATGAAAGAAGCACTCAGCACCCCTTCGCCGAACAGATTCTGCAACAAGTTGGGAATCCGGAACGCGGCGGCGAAGGCATCGGCGGCGGCGGTGAGCCCGAGGAAGTGCGCCAGCACGCGCTGCCGGATCAGTCCGGCGAGGCGGCTGAGCAGAATTCCGGCGGCAACCAGCGGTGCCGCGGCGCGACGAGACCGGGTCAGGACGGCGGCGGAGGTGGAAGCGGTGGGCGGCCGGCGCCGTCCTCGAGCAGGCGCTGCAGAAACTGGTTCTCCTCGCGCAAGGCTTCCACGCCGCGGGAGAGGTCATCCACTTCGCTCTCGAGCAGGTCCACCTTCTTGCTCAGCTCGGCGAGCTCGGGGGGAGGCGCGTTGCGTCCCTCGAGCCGACGCGCCAGCGCACGTCCGAGCGGCGAGTCGGTGAAGATCGCGAAGATGGGGATGATCAGGACCGCGAGGACGATGACTTCGATCAGTCCCATGGATCGAGTCTAGGGGGTGACCCGGGTGGCTTCAAGGACCCCGCGATACCAGGCCTCGATGTGCCCGGCGAGCGCGTCAAGCAGACCCAGACCGTAGCGCGCGAGAAAACCGCTGAGGCTCAAGACCCGCTCCTGCGGCTTGCCCTCCGGGCGTACCGAGAGCCGGGCGCGGGCGATCTGGGAGAGTTCGCCGCGCTCGCGTCGCCGCGCGTGCTGGGCGAGCTTCCGCGCCAGCTGCTCCACGCCATGGAGTGCCCTGCCCTTCGCCGCTTCCGCGGGACGCTCGAGCGTGGGATCGACCCCGTGGGCCGCGCGGATCACCGGCTCGTAGCCGCGCTCGATCGCGACGCGCAGCTCGGCAAAGGCGGCGTCGGTGCCTTCGGGGTAGGCCTGGCGGGTTATGCGGGCCTCCAGGCTGTTCCCGTCGCCCAACAGCTCCTCGACGCCGGCTCCGAACTTCCCCAGGATGCGGGTGACATAGGGCTCGATCAGCAGTCCGGACCAGCGCGGCACCGGCAGCTGCGCGGTGACTCCGAGCTTCGCGTAGAGCGGCTCCGCGAGCGCCAGGTAGCGAAGCTCGCCCGGACCGGCGAGGTACGCCACCGTCGGCAGCAGGGCGCTCTCGAGCACGGGCCGGAGCAGCACGTTGGCCGAGAGCCGGACCGGCTCCGTCACGGCGATGCGCTCGAGCTCGGCGCGTGAGATCCGGGCCCGGGAGCGCCGGGCTTGCAGGCCGTTCCCGTCGGCGACTAGCCGGTCGCGACCCAGTTCGCCGTCGAGGAAAACCAGGGCGGCGCCTTCGCCGACGGGCACGCCGGGATCGCTCCCGGCCGCGACCAGCTGGTGTGAGCGCGCCGCAAGCATGGCATCCAGGCCCGGGACTTCCTCGAGGGCGCGGAGCAACAGTGGTGCGGAGGCGCGTTTCACGGCGGCATGCGTGCTGTCGAGACAGAGTACCCCGAGCGGGGCGAGCAGCTCGGCCAGTGCGCCGCCATATGCGGCAGCCACGGTGGTGTCCGGGCGGTAGTGCCGGCGCAGCCAGGCGACCGTGGGACCCGCCGTCTCCGTGGCGAACGAGATCTCGAAAGCATCGAGCAGCGGCAGCACGGAATCGCCCAGGCGCTCGCGCCAGAGTGGCGTCAGGGGAGCTTCCGGGGCGCGAGCCGGCAGCGCGGCGGTCACCAGCCGGCCGTCGCTGTCGAGCCAGGAAACGCTCGCGACTTCGCGGAGATCGTGATCGTCACCGGGGACCCAATAGATCGGGACCACCGGCCGGTTCCAGCGCTGCTCGAGCAGGCGGGCCAGGGCGCGAGCAGAGAGCGCCTTGCTCAGCGAGTAGCCGGGGCCGGTGAACAGGCCCGGCTGCTGTCCGGTGGTGACGGCGAGGGCACCGGGCAGGCTCAGCCTGGCGAGCAAGGCGTCGCGGGCGCCGGACGCGAGAATGGCGGGTTCGAGCTCGGGATTCCAGCGCGCTTCGCGAGGCGAAGGCCAGGCGAGCGAGGCCGCGAACGGGGTATCGAGAACGGGAAGACTCACTTCAGGCACACCGCGTCATTTGTGATACGGCTCGCCGCGCAGAATGGTCCACGCCCGATACCATTGTTCCAGGACAACCACCCGGGCCAGTTCGTGCGGCAGGGTCAGCGGCCCGAGGCTCCAGCGCTCCCCGGCACCGGTCACCAGCTCCGGCGCGAGCCCGAAGGCCCCGCCGAGTACGAGCGCGAGATCGCGAGACTCGTCGCGCCAGCGCGCCAGTCGCCTCGCGAGCTCCTCGCTGCTCCAGGCTGTGCCGCCGCGATCGAGGACGAGCAGCCGCGCGCCCGCCGGCACCGCGCGGGTCAGTCGATCCGTCTCCTCGGCACGGCGCAATTCCGGCGTGCTCGCGCGGCCGGCTTCGCGGACCTCGATCTCCACCACCGCGCCATAGTGCCGCAGCCGGCGCAGGTAATCGTCACAGGCGTCGCGAAAACTGGCGCGCAGCTTTCCGACCGCGACCAGGTAGGTCTCCACTCACGCGTACATCCCGCGCAGCCGATGCACCGCTGCCACGCGGTCGATGGCTACCATATAAGCCGCGATCCGCATGCTGAGGCTCTTGCGGCCGGCCATCGCAGCGCACTCCTGATAGGAGCTCACCATGATCTTCTCGAGGCGGGAGTTGACCGTCTCCTCGTCCCAGAAGAAGCCGCCGCGATCCTGGACCCACTCGAAATAGCTGACGGTGACTCCGCCGGCGTTGGCCAGGATATCGGGGATGACGAGGATGCCGGCGTCCTGGAGAATGGCATCCGCGTCCGAGCTGGTCGGCCCGTTGGCGCCTTCGCAGATGATCTTGGCGCGGATCTTTGCGGCATTCTCGTCGGTGATCACGTTTTCGAGGGCCGCGGGCACCAGGACATCGGTGTCGAGCGCGAGCAGGTCGGCGTTACTGATATGGTCGCCGTGCTTGTAGGTGCGGAGAAACTTCTGTTCCTTGACGTGACGCATGACGTCCAGGATGTCGAGCCCATTCTTGTTGTAGCTCCCGCCGTCCTTGTCGCTCACCGCGATGATTTTCATGCCCTGTTGCGCCATGAGCTGAGCGCTGATGGAGCCGACGTTGCCGCAGCGCTGCCCGCCGACGCGGGTGCCCTCGATCGGGCGCTTGACCTGTCTCAGGGCTGCGCGGTTTACGCTAATGCAACCCCTGCCGGTCGCTTCGGGCCGACCCGGCGACCCTCCCATGGCGGACGTCCTCCCAG
>CAYNNS010000017.1:0-17290 GCA_964398345.1 uncultured Gemmatimonas sp.
AGCAACGATGGGCTGATGTACGTCTGCGATCGTCCCAACGATCGCATCCAGGTCTTCAAGAAAGACGGCAGCTTCGTGAAGGAGGTCCGGATCGCGCCGACGACCCTCGGTGACGGCTCGGTGTGGGACATCGCCTTTTCGCGCGACCCCGCGCAGAAGTACCTCTACCTCGCCGACGGCAAGAACGAGCACGTCTACGTGATCGACCGCCAGTCGCTCGAGATCCTCACCATGTTCGGGGACGGCGGGCGCCAGCCGGGGCAGTGGTTCGCGGTGCACAGTATCGCCACGGACTCGAAGGGCAACATCTACACCACCGAGACCTACGAGGGCAAACGCGTCCAGAAGTTCGTGTACAAGGGGCTCAAGCGGGTGAGCGCGAAGAATCAGGGCGTGCCCTGGCCGCAGAGAAAGCCATGAGGGCGTGCTGCGGCGTGCTCCTGGCGCTCGCGCTGCCGCTGAGCGCGGGTTATGCGCAGGTCACCAAATACGTGCGCTATAGCGCCGCCGGCAAAGCCTCCTACGGCGTGCTCGACGGCAGCACGGTCCGCGAGCTTTCCGGCGATCTGTTCGCGTCGCCCAGACCAACCGGCAAGACCGTCAAGCTCGAGGCGGTGACGCTGCTCGCCCCGGTCATCCCCGGCAAAGTCCTCGCCGTCGGACTCAACTACCAGACCCACCTTGGCGAGCGGCCCGCGGCCCAGTATCCCGGCCTGTTCGCCAAGCTGCCCAGCTCGATCATCGCCACCGAGGAGAACATCGTCTATCCCGCCGACGCCGAGAACCTGCACTACGAGGGGGAGATGGTGGTGGTGATCGGCAAGCGCGCACGGAACGTCAGCGTCGCCGACGCGCCGCACTACGTCTTTGGCGTCACGACGGGTGACGACGTGAGCGAGCGCAACTGGCAGAAGAACGACTTACAGTGGTTCCGCGCCAAGGCGAGCGACACCTTCGGGCCGCTGGGGCCGATCATCGCCCGGGGCATCAACTACAACGATCTCCTGTTGCAGACCCGTTTGAACGGCGAAGTGGTGCAGTCGCAGCGGACCCGGGACATGATCTTCGACGTGGCCACGGTGGTGAGCTACATCAGCCGCTATGTGACCCTCGACCCCGGCGACGTGATCTACACCGGCACCCCGGGCACCACGCGCCCCATCAAGCCGGGCGACGTGGTCGAGGTCGAGCTCGAGGGCGTGGGGACGCTGCGCAATCGCGTGGTAGCCGCCCCCAAACCCCAGCCCTAGCCTAACCCGAATTGCGGCTTACATCCCGGAGCCCTGACTCGAGGGCGGCGTCATTCCCTTGAGCCGGAAATAGGTGACCAGGTTGCCGTAGTGCTCGTCCTCGTGCGCGGCATTGAAGCTCAGCAACCAGAGCTTGCTGCCCTTCTGGCCGAACAGCTCGACCTGCTGCTTGGAGGCGACATCGCTGATCTCGTAGGCCTTGTCGCAGTACGCGAATGAGGCTTCCAGCGCCTTCACCAGCGCCGCCTTGTCCATCACCTTCTCGTAATCGGTCTTGGCCATCGGATTCTCACCGCCCCGCGCCACCGTGCACAACATGTAGTTGGCGTTGGCGACGTGGCCGATGATTCCGCCGAAGGAGCGCACTGCGGGCGTCGGCTTGAAGCCGTAGTTCGAATCGGGCATCTGGTTGGCGGACTTGATCAGCCAGCCCTTCACCATCTCGTAGACCGGTCGCACCCCCGCCACCACGCCGGGCTCCGGAGCCTTCATGCCGGCCGGCTTGGTTTCGGCGGGCTTCGCGGGTTTGGCGGGTTTGGGTCCGGCTCCCTGCGCCAGCGCGGCGGCGGGAACGGCGACGAGCGCAAGGAACATGGCGATCCGGGATTTCATGACATCCTCACTGGTTACGGGTCACGGGTCACTGGTCACGGTAAGCTCACACTCGAAAAACAGCGTGTCCACTGTAGTATGGGACGCCCGATAGTCCGGAATCGGTACAAAGCCCAGCTCGGCGTAGAGCTGCCGGGCGGCCGCCATCTCCTCGATCGTGCCGAGCCGGAGCCGCCGATAACCCGCGCTGCGGGCGTCCTGTTGCAGCCGGGCAAGCAGGGCCCGGCCGACGCCCCGGCGCCGCGCGCGCTCCTCCACGAACATGCGCTTGACCTCCGCGCTTTCGGCATCGAAGCGCTGCAGCGCGACGCACCCCACGGGGTCGCCGTCAAGGAGTGCAAGATAGAACCCACCAGCCGGAGGCAGATACGGACCCGGCAGATTGTCTACGTCGGCGAGGGCCGCTTCGGATCCCTGGTGGTTGGGCAGATCCGCGGCATAGGCGCGGAGTAGCCGGCGGGCGATCACGAAATCGCGGGCGGTCAGCGCGAGCGTGACGGTGAGCATGAGGTAAAGCTACAGCTATATTCCGCCTCGATGCTCCTCCTCCACGCGCTTCTGCTGGTGCAACAGCCCACGCTTGGCCGCGCTCCCTTCAACGGGCTCAACGCCACCGTGAAGTCCATCACGTTCTTCGAGAGCGCGGGAGCGATCCCGGATTCCAAGCAGCGGGTCGTCACCACCAGGTTCGACGCGCTCACCACGCGTTTCATCAATTTCGAGCTCGAGCTGGCCTACAATGCCGCGCCCAAGGATACACCGTTCCAGGTGGATTGTCGCTTCGACGGCCCCGACGGCAAGGGACGCGTGCGCACCCTGCAGGGCACCATCGACAAGGGCTGGACCGGCTCCTATCACGCCGCCGGTCTGGGCTCGCCCGAGCGGGGCACCTGGCCGGTGGGCATATATAAGGTCGGCTGCGTGGAAGAGGGAAAAACCATCGTCAGCACCCAGATCGAAGTCGTAAAGTCGGTGGCGGCCGTCGGCAAGCTCGGCGCGGCGATTGTGCAGCTGAGATTCTTCCAGAGTCTGGCTGAGCGGGCGCCGATCGACACCCGCCGCTATTCGACGCGTTTCGACGGCCGCACCGCGCGCTGGATCAAGACCGAGTTCGCGCTGGTGTACCCCCAGGTCGCGGCGGCCACCGCGTTCAGCGTCGAGTGCGCCTATGTCTTTCCCGACAAGAGCGTCAAGCGGGTTACGGTGGAGCGCCAGATTCCGGCCGGGTGGACGGGGTCGGTCCATGCGCAGGGCATCGACGGGGCGGGACTCTGGGCGCCGGGCAAGTACACCGTGTCCTGCTGGAACAACGGGGAGAAGATGGCCGAGGCGCCCTTCGAGATCTACGACGGAGGAGCGCCGCTCGCGCCGACGGCGGGCGGCCAGTTGCGCTTCTATGCCATGAAGTCCGGTGCGGCGGCCGATCCTGCGTACCAGAGCGCGTTCCCGGTGGGTGGCTACGACTCGCTCTACGCGGAGGCGAGTGCGCCGGCCCGGGTGCTCGCCGACTCGTCGAGCTTCGGCTGCCTGCTCACCGACCCCGCTGGCGTGACCTCGGCGTTCCCGCTCAAGGGCCAGGTGAACGACAAGGACAAGGTGTTGGTTGCCCGGGGACCGGTGGGGACGCTGGATCCGCCGAAGCTTCGGGGGACCTACCGCGTGGAATGCCGTACCGGCAAGGCCGCGCTGCTGGACCATTTCGACGTCACCGGCCCCGCCGACGTCGCCGCGCTCGACGCTCGTCTGGTCACGGCCGGGTTATTCCCCGGTGACGAAGAGCCCGCCGACGAATCCGTGGGCGATGTGAGCTTCAGCGCTGCCAGACTCAAGACCCTGTGGCTCGTGGCCCTGCTCGATCACCCGAGCGCGGCCGGGAGCGGCACGCTGAGCTACGCCTGCCGCGCCACCAGCGGCCCCCGCAATACCGCCGTGGCGGAGAGCGGCGCGCAGCCCCTCACACTCGCAGCGGCAGACCGGGTGATCCTGCTCAAGGCCAAGCTCGCTCCCCTGTCAAAACAGCGCTGGACGGCAGGGAAGTACACCCTGAGCTGCGGCTCGGGCTCCATTGCCATGCTGAAGACCGCGTTCGAGTTAACCCGATGATCAGCCCATGAAGGGCGCTTCATGCTGATTCCCCCAAGTCTTTAAAGGGGGAGTGCCATTGTTCCCCGGGCTCATTCCTGGGGAACCGCATGTCGGACCTGGCAGTCATCAAACCAGTGACCACACGACGGGCTTTTCTCTTTCGGGGCGCCGCTGCCGCGATCGCTCTTCCGAGTGCCGCCGAGCTGCTGAGCAGCTGCACCAAGGCTGGCGCGGGCAAACCAGCAGCCGCGTCGAAGTCCCCTCCTCCTCCCGCACCAGTTTCGCCCCGTGCCAAAGCGGACGAGATGGACGCGATGCACGAGAAGGGGGTCAAGGCCTTCCCCGCCAAGACCGAGGGTAAGGGCAACCAGCCGCTCACGCCCCGCATGGTGGCCGGCGTCAAGGTGTACGACCTCGTCTGTCAGGAGATCCAGTGGGAAGTCGAGCCGGGAAGGAAAGTCGCCGCGTGGAGCTACAACGGCCAGGTGCCCGGACCCCAAATCCGGGTTAAGGTCGGTGATCGGGTGCAGGTCAACGTGAAGAATGAGCTGCCCCAGTCCACCGCTGTCCACTTCCACGGCGTCGAAGTGCCCAACAGCATGGACGGCGTTCCCTTCATCACCCAGCCGCCCATCAAGCCGGGAGAATCGTTCCGCTACGAGTTCGTGGTGCCCAACGCCGGGTCACACATGTACCACTCTCACCACAATGCCGCCTACCAGGTGGGGATGGGTCTCCTCGGTGCCTTCATCGTCGAGCCGCAGAGGGGCGGGCCCCAGGCCGACGTCGACCACGTGATGATCCTGAACGACACCATGCACGGCTACACGCTCAACGGAAAGGCGTTCCCCGCCACCGAGCCGGTGGTCGCCAAGCAGGGGCAGACGGTGCGACTCCGCTTCATGAACGAAGGAATGATGATCCATCCGATGCACCTGCACGGCATGCACATGACGGTGATCGCGAAGGACGGATGGGACGTCCCGGCTCCCTGGAAGTGCGATACGCTCAACGTCGCGCCGGGCGAGCGCTGGGACGTGTTGGTCAAGGCGACCAACCCGGGGACTTGGGCTTTCCACTGCCACATTCTCCCCCACGCCGAATCGGAGCACGGCATGCTGGGGATGGTGACAGCCCTGGTGGTGCAGCCGAAAGCCTGACAGGGAGCGGGTCCGCGGGATCGGGGTCCCCTGGCCGGCGATACAGAGCGACGCGAGGCGGCCTCTCACTTTCGAGAGGCCGCTTTCACGTCTACCCTGCCTTCCGTAATCGGCTACTGGATGTAAATGAGGCGCAGCTGGAACGTGTCGTTCTTGCGGTGAGTCGTTCCCGGAGCGATCTGGAAGTCCCGGTGCTGAAACTCCATGATGAACTGCAGCCCGTTCTGCAAGGGGATGTTCATATAGGGAGTCAGCGCCCACTGTTTCGTGTTGACCGACGTGTTCGGACGGAATCGGTCGTACCGCATTCCGACGGTGGCGTACTTGTTGATCATGTACGTGCCGTCGACGAAGAGGCCATTGCTGCTGAATTTGGTTCCGTCGGGCTTGGTGTCTTTGCCGTAGTCATACCCCACCGCCGGGAGGAAGTGCTTCCCGATCGGATACGACGCATATGCGCCGAAGCGGTCGAAGTTGTTGCGGAAGGCCGAAGCGCTGGTAAAGTCGAAGTCGGTATTTCCCGCCTCGCCGTAAGGTGCTGCGGCCGAGGACCCCGTCACTCCGCATACCACCCCTCCGCTCGTGGCGCCGATGGCCGTTCCGTCGGTGCACGCCGTGGGCGTCGCGATGTTGCCGTGGTAATACAGGAGTGTGAAGGTTCCCCGCTCTGCATTCGGGGTGTAGGTCGCGTTCGCCGAGAAGTCCGGCGTGTTGTGTGACACATAGTCAAATGGCTTGCCCAATTCCGGCACCGCCTGGTTGGCGCCCTTCCATGGCCCGGTCTGTGAGGGGAAGGCAATGAAGGCTTTGGCCCCTTCTTCCCAGCGCATAAAGGTGCCCCCGAGCACCGCTCCGCGGACCGAAAGCTTCGAAAACTCGCCACCGATCTCGACGCCGACTTCATCCAGGCCCCACGGCTGGAACACATAAGGAACCGCCCGGCCGCTGGAGGACTGGACGACGGTCTGGAACAGTGTCCGCGCGTTGGAGAATGGGCGATCCGAGGCTCCAAAGCCTTCCCATGGATGAAAGACCCCCACCCGGCTGGTAAAGAAGGCGTTCTCCTTTCCGGCCACGAATCGGAGATACGCGTTCTCCACCTCGAAGAAGTCTTCCGGAGAAACGGAGAGTTCGGACTCCGCGGCGAAATGCTTTCCGAACGAGCCCGTCAGCGGATACAGCGTCGCTTCCTGGAAGCTGAAGGCGACTGTGGTCGTTCGGGAACCTGGAACACCGCCTATGACATTGGCGACCGCGGCGCCATTCGGCTGATTGGTCGCCTGGACATCAAAGCGCGATTGAATCCGCGCGCTGATGTAATCGCCGAACTCGAATTTCTTGGTTTCCGGCTTGCCGATGTCGTCGGGCATGCGGAATCCGGCCGCCCGGAACCTGTACCCCGTGTAATTCAGTCTCGGGATGGTGGTGTGACAGTAGTTACACGACACGTTGTATTTCCGCGCGAACAAAGGCATCCGGTGTGCTGCCCTGGCCAGGAGGGTCATCAGACCCGCCGACGAGGATCCACCGGTCCGCGTCGCAGCGGCGGAGTTGCGCGCGCGCGCATTCACGTAGCTCCGCACCTCTGGTGTCGTCGCAGAGGTCGGACCCGAGGAGCCGTGGGTGGCCCCGAGCGCGGAAACGACCATCAAAGCTGCGGCAAACATGGCTGTCATCTCCAGTCAGAGAAGGGTGAATTACTCAGCCAAGCGACTCCTAGCTCCCGGGAGGCTTGGGTTTCGTGGCCAGCTCGAGGACGTACTTCGCGACTGCTACCATTTCGTCATGATTGAGCACGTCCTTGAACGACTTCATGTCCTCCGTCTTGCCTCCCTTCGTCAGCACCTTCACGATCGAGTCCTGGGACACTTTCGCGGCGAACTGGGCGTCGAAGAACTGGATCTTCTCATACTTCTTCTGAATCGTCTTGGGCGGGACTCCAAGTACGCCATGACATTTCTTGCAATTCGCCTCGTAGAGCGTCTTGCCATCCTGGGCCTGGGCGGTCGCCGCGGTCAGCCCGAGTACCAGGGCACCAAATAGGTAGGGAGCAGTCATTTCTTCTCCGGCGGTTTGATTTCGGGGAAGGTGTCGGCGTATTGCGGCTGTTTCGCCGCGCCAGCAATGCCGCGCAGGGTGCCGAGGTACTGCGCGATCTCCTCCATCTCCTGGTGTGTCAGCGTCGGCGGACCGTACGCCGGCATCTTCGAGGCGGGATGGAAGTACGTCGGGTTCTCGAGGAACGAGTGGAACCAACCAGGAGAGTGCTTCAGCCCGATCTCGGTCAGGTCAGGCGCTTTCTCATCAACCTTGCTGCCGCCAACGCCGGCTACCTTGTGGCAGCCGTTGCACTGCTGCTGGAGGAACAGCGTGCGCCCGGCTCGTTGGGTGGAATTGAGCACCACACCAAACATCTCCGGCGGACTCGACGGGCTCTCTCGCATCGCCCCACCGAACAGGAACGCCGAGCTCGCGACCACGCCGACGAGAGCGAGACGCGCGATCGGCCGCTTTCCTAACGAGCGCGTGCTCCGGGTGTCGACGAACGGCAGCAGAAGCAGGGTGAGCACCACGACGGCGGGAACCCCAACGGCGATCACTCCTTCGAGCCGGCCGGGAACCAGTTTCAGCAGCTGGTAGAATGGGAGGAAGTACCATTCCGGGCGCGGCACGTACGCGTGGTCGGTGGGATCTGCTGGCGCATCGAGCCCCGCGCCCAACCTCAGGGCCAGCAGGGCGATTACTCCAACCACGATCAGAGCGACCACCGCGTCCTTCACGATGATGTCGGGCCAGAAGCGGACGTCGCCGGCCTTTTCCGCCGCGTAGGCTTCCTCGTAAAACTCCCGGTACCAGGACGCTCCGGTGCGGCCCGGGGCGGTTCGGAGTGCGCCGGTTATCGGGTCCCGCATCGCTTCCGTCGTCCAGGGCCGCGCGGCAATGCCCTGGCGGATCACCATCGCCACATGTAGTAAGACCAGTCCGGAAATCACAATCGGGAAGAACAGCGTGTGGAGGGTATAGAAGCGAGTCAGTGTCGCAGCGCCCAACTGGCTGCCCCCCCGCAGCAGTTTTACCAGCGACGAGCCGACCAGTGGTGTGACGCCGGCGATGTTGGTTCCCACCTCGGTGGCCCAATAGGCCTTCTGGTCCCACGGCAGGAGGTAGCCGGTGAAGCCGAAGCCGACGACGACGATCAGCAGGACAACGCCGAGCAGCCAATTCGGCTCGCGGGGGTACTTGTAGGCTCCCCAGGTGAAAACACGGGCCAGATGAGCCAGCACCAGCAGCACCATCGCAGAGGAACCCCAGTGATGCATCCCGCGAATGAACGCGCCCCCGGCAACCCGCGTCTGGATGAAGCCGATGCTGTCGTAGGCATGGTCGGGTGCCGGCGCGTAGTACATCGCCAACACGACGCCGGTCACCACCTGCACAATGAAGACGGCGAGGGTCGCACTCCCCAGCGTGTGCCACCAGGTGAGGCCACGGGGAACGGAACGATCGAGCAGTGCCCGGCGCAGCCCGGCAAGACCGATGCGGTGCTCGAACCAGCCGGTCAGACTAGGCATCTAGATAGCCGTCCGCTCGGCGACGCCTAACCGATAGTCCTGATAGTTCACGTAGAGTGCCGAGTCCCGCACTTCAGTCTTGAGCGGATCGAGCGGGCGCGGCGGCGGGCCGGCCAGCACCGCGCCCGTCTTCGCATCAAATGCCCCACGGTGGCAGGGACACTGGAAGATCTTTTTCCCGGCGTCGTAGCTGAACCCGCATCCCAGGTGGGTGCAATGGCCGTTGAAGGCGCGGAAGGCCGCCCCATCGTCAGTTTGCACCCAGACCGTCCTCATTTCGCGACTTTCCACCCAGGCGTCGTCCTGCACTTGCACGAAGTCGAGCCGGATCGGAACACCGAGGTCGAGGAGCGCGATGTCATCCGCGACCTTGACCCAGTTCTCCTTCACCGGCACGGCTTTCATCGGGGACAGGAACGCGCGGAGGGCCGGAAGCCCGACAATGGCGGCATATGCGGCGGCGGCCAGCCCACTGAGCAGCTTGAGGAAGCCACGCCGGCCCGAGGGGGGAGTCGCGTTCTCCTGCGGTCCCTGCGGATTCGTGTTCATGGTTTCTTCCGCGAAATCGTGCCGGGGCTCGGCGCTACAAACACCCGGCCCATGTCGGGAGCAGTTTGGCCCCCAGGCCCTGAAGTGAGAATGAGGGAAACCGTAAGGAATCTTCAGTCGCGTTGGCCTTGGGGCACGCTATTGAAGACGCCCCATCGACTAGGAGGGTCGAGCGGTGGCCATGTTGCGAACGGAGGAGAACTAACCGGGCAGGGTCAGGTGACCCGAGGAGGATTCGTCGCGGACTCTTGGGTTGCGTGGCGAAGACAGAACCCGACGCCGCGCACTGTCTCGATCCGCTGGGCGGTGGTGTAACGCGCCAGCTTGCGGCGCAGGTTCCCGACGTGGACATCCACCACGTTGCTCTCCGGGTCGAAATGCATGTCCCAGACCTTCTCGAGCAGCGAGGTGCGGCGCACCACCTCTTCGGAGTGCAGCAGGAAGTGCTCCAGCAGCTGAAATTCCTTCGCCGTCAGATCGAGACGTTTGTCGCCAACCATCGCCAGGTGACGCAGCCGGTCGAGCGCGATCTCACCAAAACGGAGAATCTCCATTCGCTCCGCGCCTCCCCGTCGCGAAAGGGCGCGGATCCTGGCCAGCAGCTCCTCGAATCGGAACGGCTTCGCCAGGTAGTCATCAGCCCCGGCATCGAGACCACGGACTACATCCTCAACCGCATCCCGCGAGGTCAGCATGAGAATCGGCATCTTGCGCCCTTCCCGGCGCAGCTCCATCGCGACCTGGTAACCGTTCTTCTTGGGGAGAATCACGTCCAGCAGGATCACGTCGTACTCGTACACGTGAGCCAGCATGGTCGCCTCATCGCCGTCAGGCGCCACGTCCACCACGTATCCCTCCTCCACCAGCCCCTGCTCGATGAATCCCGCGACCTTCCGGTCGTCCTCCACCACGAGGATTTTCATGAAGGGGAAGCTCGCTTTTGATCTCTGAACGCCGGCGCAAAGCCGTTTGAAGGATTCTTCACGAATCTACGGCCCGGCGGGTAAACGCAGGATGAATCGCCCGCCGTGAGGATTGGGCTGTGCGGTCAGGTCGCCACCCAGCAGCCGCGCGAGCCGCCGGGAGAGCGGCAGACCGAGGCCGTGCCCGGCCCGCTCTTCGCCGGCGGTGGTGACATAGACATCGAAGATGGTCTCCAGGTCCTCGGGCCGGATGCCGCTGCCCTGATCGTCCACCGCAAAGACCACCGTGCCATCCTCACCGCGTACCGCGGCGCGGACCTCCGAGTGCTCCGGGGAATGCCGGATGGCGTTGCGCAGCAGATTCACCAGGATCTGCTCGACCCGGTGAGCGTCGGTCGCCGCCAGCACGCCGTTCTCCGGAACGAAGAGGTCGAAGCGGATGTCGCGCTCGTTGGCGCCGGGAGTAACCCGCTGAACGGCGCCCCGCAAGACGGCCGCGCAGTCCACCGCCCGGATCACCGGCTTGAGCCGGTCCTCGTCCAGCCGGCTCAGGTCGAGCAGGTCGCTGATCAGGCCGACGGCCTGCTCCGCCGAATCGAGGATCTCGTACGCCGCGCGCGGGACCTCCTCGCGGCCCTTCCTCCGGACCATGATCTCGGCCCAGCCGTAGACCGCCGCGAGCGCGTTACGCAGCTCGTGGTTGACCATGGCGAAGAAGCGCTCCCGGGAGCGGTGCAGCTGCTGCACCTCTTCGAGCAGCCGGGAGCGGTCGGTGTGTAGTCGCGCGTTCTCGACCGCGGAGCCGATCACTAGACTGAGCAGCACCGCCAGGTGCTCGTCCTCGGCGGTGAACTCCTCGGCTCCGATCTTCTCTGTGAGATACAGCTCACCGATGATCCCTGACACGGCGGGAATCGGGACGCCGAGGAAGGAGCGCATGGGTGGGTGATTGGGGGGAAAGCCGACCGACGCGGGGTGACTGGTCAGATCACGCAGTCGGATCGGCCTTCCTTCTCGAATGAGCAGCCCCAGGATCCCGCGACCGACGGGAGGGCTGCCGATGGCCGCCCGCGCCTCCGGGCTCAGACCCGATACGGTGAAGCTCTCCAGGGTGCGGCGATCGGGATTCAACAAGCCGACCGCCGCAAAGCGGGCCCCGATGAGGTCGGCTGCGAGGTCTGCCACCTGCTGGAGCACGGCCTCCAGCCTGAGCTCCGCGACCAGCGCGGGCAGCTCGCGGACCAGCCGCTCGAGTCGCGGCTCCGCGCCAGGCCGGGGAACGGAGTACGGCATGGCTGAATGTTATCCCGGAGGGCTTCTCACGACACATTCATGCCTGCTTCAGAGTAGCCGGCGTATCTCTGCGGCGTCTCTTCGATGGACCGAGATGCA
The DNA here is from genome assembly GCA_964398345.1 of uncultured Gemmatimonas sp. Lineage (GTDB taxonomy): Bacteria > Gemmatimonadota > Gemmatimonadetes > Gemmatimonadales > GWC2-71-9 > JABFSM01. The sequence continues at coordinate 11,544 of CAYNNS010000017.1, forward strand.
CGCCGCGATACTCAACCGCTTGCTCGCCACAACGGATGGGTCGGAGCCGGCCGATCACGCCGTTGCGCTGATTCAGCGACTCACTGCGAGCGTCAAACGCCAGCTCGAGGTGCTCCGCGTCGGGTCCGGGATCCCCGGCATCGAGATCGTGCGTCGGGCCCGGGAGTCCAGAGCCGACCTCGTGGTGCTGGGTCGCGATGCCCGCAGCCCGCACCGTCCGCTGCCACTGGGACGGACCTCTGATGCGGTAGTGCGACGGCTGGACGGGCTCTGCCTGCTGGTGCCCCCGACCTCGTATCAGCTAAAGCGCATGGTCGTGGCGCTCGATGGCACCCTGCGGGGACTCGGCGTGCTTGAGCCGGCGGCGCGATTTGCCGACTCTTTCAGCATGGATGTCATCGCTGTCCACGTGCTGCCCGAGGAAGCCGGAGCTGCGCTCGACGCAGATGTCCGGTGTGAGCCATCGGTGGAGCGCGTTCGCGAGGCCCTGGCCGCGTACCCGGAGCTCGGGGGCAGCGGATCGCTGCGAGCGGTCCGGGGCAGTCCCGTCTGGAAGATCCTGGACCTGCTCGAGAGTTTCCGCGCCGATCTGCTGATTCTCGGCGTCAGGGGCGGCGGACCGCGGGGCGATATGGGCTCGGGCCACATCGGACGCGACCTGCTGCGCACCGCGCCGGTCGCGGTGCTGACGGTCCCGATTTAACACGCGGTGAGGTCACCATGTTCCAGCACATTCTCCTGCCCCTCGATGGGTCTCTCTCTTCCGAGGCCGCCTTGCCGGTGGCCGAGCGTCTGACCAGGAGCGCCAGGGCCCAGCTCCATCTCGTGCTGGCGCACGAGCGGGTCGCAGCGCTGATCGGGACCGGCGGCCCGGTGCCCGACTACGATGCGCAGGCTCGCCGTTGCGAGCAGTCCTACCTGCAGGATGTCGCAGAAAGCGCGCGCCGCGCCGCCGCTGTCTCTGTCGACTGCGCAGAAGTCAGCGGGCCCGCGGGGCCCGCCATTGCCGAGGAGGCCACCCGCGTGGGCGCCGACCTGGTGGTCATGGCGGGTCATGGCCGCGGCGCACTGGGCCGGCTGTGGAGCGGCAGCGTAGCGGACTACCTGGTCCGCCACCTCACGGTGCCGATCCTGCTCACGCCGCCGAACCGGAAGGAGCAGATGGCGGAGGCGAATCCGCTGCGCTCCATCCTGGTGGCTCTCGATCTCTCCGCGTATGCGGAAGCGATCCTGGAGCCGGTCATCGCGCTGAGCCAGGTGACCAAGGGCCACGTCACCCTGATCCACGTCGAGGAGCCGGTCGGGGCCGTGGATCCGGGGTTTCCGTTTTCCGTGCTGGCCCCCCCGAAGCTGGCGGAGGAGCAGCGGATCGCCGTGCAGCGCCGTCTCGACGAGATCGCCGACCGGCTGCGCTACCGCGGCGTGAGCGTGAGCACGCGGCTCACGCTCGGCGCCGGAGCGGCTGGCGGGTTACTGGATGCGCTGGCCGGCGGCCGCTACGACGTGCTGGCTCTGACGACCCATGGCCAGGGCGGGCTCAAGCGGCTCCTGATGGGCAGCGTGGCCGACAAGGTCATCCGCGCCGCGCCGAAGCCGGTTCTGGTGCTGCGGCCGACCCTGGTGAGCTGAGGCACCGCGTCCCTAGCGCGGCGCTCCCACCACCACGAGCACGGCTGCCACGGGGGACGTGGTGTTCAGCGCCGCCAAGCTCAAGACGCTCTGGCTGGTCGCGCTGTTCGATCACCCGAGCGCCACCGGCGCCGGCAGCGTGGGCTATAGCTGCCGCGCGACCACGGGTCCGCGCAACGTCGTCGTGGCGGAAAGCGGCGCACGGCAGCTCGCTGTCGCCGCCGCAGACCGCGTCATCGTACTCAAGTCGAAGCTGAGCGTGTTGCCGAAGCAGCGCTGGGCACCGGGGAAGTACTCGCTGAGTTGCGCAGCGGGTGCGGCGCCGCTGCTCAAGCTGAGCTTCGACGTCACCCGCTGAGGGGTCCTAAGGCACCAGCACCGTCGCCCCGCACCCCCGCGGGTCCTGACAGGCTACCGGTTTAGTACCGCCGTTCAGCATGATCGTACTGCCCTTGAGGTCGAGTCCGCTCGCAGCTTCGACGGACACTCCAGCCATGGCTCGAAGCATGACCGACATGGAGGATCCGATGGTCAGCCCTGCTCCGGATTTGAGGTTGAGCGCGCCGTCCGGTTGAATGGTGACCGAGCCGCCGCGGATCAGCACCGGGCTGTTCTTGCCGTCGAGGACCAGCTGACCGTTCACCAGATGGAGCAGGCTCTCCAGTTGTGCGACTCGAGCCTCCAGCGCCGCGATGCGCGCGCTGAGCTGGTCGACGGTTGGGGTGGCCGTGGTGCTGAACGTGCGCGTCGGTATCTGGACCTGGGCGCGGGCGGCAACGGGTCTGCCGAGCAGGACCGCACCAAGAGTGAGAACCCGGGCAATCCGTGACATGCTGCCCTCCTAGTGAACCTGGACGTAGACGGGCGTGGCGTTGGCGACGCAGGATATCGTTGACCCCGTCAGACCGCTTGTTGTCGATGACGGCACTAGTACCTTGACCGGTCCGTTCGTCGCTTTGCTCAGCTGGACCACGGCCTGGAACTGGGTATTGGCGGCCGCGGTCACCGGCGGCCAGTCGGGGCGCAGGAACATGCCGGTTTCCGGGTAGCCGCCCGGCGGCGGGGGCAGGCAAAGCCCTTTCGCCTGGGCGAGGTGGGTCCCGGTCACGGTCACGGTCGTCGCCACCCCAATGGGAATATCCGCGGGCGAGATCGCGGTAATGACCGGTGGACCGAGCTCATAGAAGAACGGCTTGGGCAACGTGGCGATGCCACCGAGGTGTTCGAGCGTGACCGGGACGAGTCCGCCGGCAAAGCCGGGCGCCGGGTTAGGCAGCTGGAACTCCACCATGGCGTCACGGGCGGAAGCCACGATAGCGGGAATGCCATTGACCTTGACGACCGGCTGGCCTCCCGCGGGATTGCTCAGTCCCTGCCCGATGAGCTGCAGTCGCCCGCAACACACCGCGAAAGGGGTGTAGGAGACATCGCGAATGTAGATGTTGGTGAGCTCGGGTGGATTGGCGACGATGGGTGAGGGCGTGATCGTCCCCAATACGCCTTCCCTGGTCAGCAGTGACACGAGGATGGGCACGCCACCGAAGCCGGTCACTCTCGGCAGCGAAAAGGTGAGCTGCTGGTCGGACACCGGCGCCCACTTGAGGCTCTGCGAGCCGTACATGACCGCGCTCACCAGGGACAATCCCGTGCCCTCCACCCTGACCGCGGTGCCCGGAAGCCCGGCCGCCGGAGTAACCCGGGTCCCCGCCGGTGGTTTCGGGAGCGGCACTGGCGCCGGGGGCGGGGGCGCAGGAGGTGGCGGGCTGGACGTGCCCAGACTTCGCGAGAGCGTCACGCCGCTCAGCACCGATCGCGTGGTCGTGCTCGCCGGCATCGTCAGCGAAACCGACGTCTGTCCGCTGCCGGTGGCATAGAGCGCGGCGACCGTGTACTGATACGCGACCCCGGCCTGCAGGCCGCTGTCGTCCCACTGGGAGCTGCCCGCTGCGAGCTGGATGCTCTGCGCTTCGGGAGCTTTGGGATTGTCGGCGCGGTAGCGCAGCACCTGATACCCCATCGCGCTGCGCGGCGTCCAGGCGACGTGTGCGGTGGTCGGACCGGTAGCGGTGGCCACGACGTTCGTGGGCGCAGGGAGCTGGGCCGGCAATGCCGTACTGCCCGCCACGATCAGCACTCCGGTAACTGTGACTGCCTCGATCATGCTGCGCATGTTCGACTCCGCATTCACGGATGCACGTTGATGTTTACCGCGGTAGGGTTGGTCATGCAGACGGTGTACTGGCGCTGCCCGACGTTGGGCGCTTGCATTATCCGGACCGGTCCGGAAATCGTGTACGCCTGGACGACCACCTGAAACTCCGTATTGCTCGTGGGATTCGGATCCGTGCGAGAAATCATCTGTCCGCTCGTGGGGTCCGAACCCGGCATACAGATCCCCCGGGCCCGGGCCAGGTTGGTGCCGCGCACGGTCACCGGCGTCGCCACGTTGTAGGGAATGTCCGACGGCGTGATCGAGGTGATCGTGGTCGTACCGTCAACGACGATCAATGGCTGGGGTGCGGTGGAGACGCCGCCCGCATGCTCGAGGCTCACCGTCACGGGTCCGCTCGGGCCACCCGGAGCCGGGTAAGGGATCGTAAACGTGGCGGAGTTGTAGCTGGCTGAGCCCACGACGACCGCCATCCCGTTCAACTTTATCGTGGGCTTCAACCCGGTGCCGTCCGTCAGCCCCTTCCCGTTGAGCGTCACCGTCTCGCAACACTCGGCCCACGTCGCGCTGAGTCCCTGGACCAGCGGAGGATACGCGACGATGGGGGAGGGACTGATCGACCCCGCCACGGTGCCATCGGGGATGTTGTTCAGCAAAAAGGCACTGAGCGGCAAGCCGCCGTTGTTGCCCGCCACATTCGGCAGCACCAGATCGAACTGGGTGTCGGAGATGGGAGTCCATTGCAGGCTGGTGGATCCGTACTGGACGCCGGTCATCCAGGTGAACCCCTGCCCCGTAACCCGCACCGTGGTACCCGGCCGACCGATGGACGGATTCACACTGGTGCCCGTCGGCGTGATCCCGCAACCGCCCCGTATCGGCGTTGCTCCCAGGCTGGTGATCAGCCCGATTTGTGACGTACCGCCCACGGTCTGGCCCGTGCCCGTCTGTACGGCCGCCGTGGTGGTGATGCCTTCCAGCAGGAGGATCCCCTCCCGGCTGCAATTCGCCGGCGTGAAAATGGATGCCGACAACCCCATCCAGCCCGGAGAGGCGGCGAGCCGTGGGTTGGAGGCGGTATTGGGTGCCACCGCTCCGATGTAACCCCCGCTCACCTGGTCGAGATTGCGGCCCACCAGGTCGATATGTCCGCCGGCCCTCGTCAGTGCCTTCGTGGCCCCGGTGATGTACGGTTGCCGATCCACCGTCACACCGAATGGCGACGTGACGACCCCTGCGGCGGTGGTCACCTGGATCCGGACTCCGATCCCAAGCCACCAGGAGGAGTTGAGCGGCCAGGGGAAGGAGACGTGGTTCGCATCGACGTTGCTGATCGACGCCGTCGGGACCACCGCCGACACCGCCAGCGGCGAGATAGACCCTACCCCAACCGTGATCGCAGTGACCCCGCCGAGATTCGCGCCGGTGAGCGTCACCGTCTGGCCGGGATAGGGACTCGCCGGCGTCAGGCTCGAGAGCACGGCAGCCGCTGGCGGTGCCGGTGGGGGCGGCGGCAGAAAACCGGCGGCTCGGGCCCCGACCAGACCCCCGCTGCTGATCGCGGTCGTGTTCAAGTTCGTCGGAATCTGCTTGATCATGGCGGCGGGTATCGACAGAGAAACCGACGTCTGACCAGTCCCTCTCGGGTAGAGCGCGGCCACCACGTACTGATAGGACACCCCTGCCAGCAACCCGGTGTCATCCCACTGCGTGATGCTGGGATCGAGTCGCGCGCTCTGCGCTTCGGGCGCTTTCGGGTTGTCGGCGCGGTACCGCAGCACCTGAAAACCGAGGACCTTGCCGGGCATCCAAGCGAGTCGTGCGGCGCCGGGACCGATCACCGTGGCAGTCACTCCCACCGGTCCAGGCAGCTGTGCTGCAGCGGTCGCGGTCCATCCGGCCATCAGCAGGACCGCCAAATAACGTGAGCGCATCGTGCGTTTCCTCA
>CAYNNS010000017.1:17390-18487 GCA_964398345.1 uncultured Gemmatimonas sp.
GCCTTCATCCGCACGATGTTGCCCCGCGAAAACCCCTCGCCCGACAGCATCTTCGCCGTGCTGAATTTCTCGAGGACCTGGGTGATCGTGATGCTGCCGATCAGCTTGTCCGGCGCGCCGAGGTTCTTGCCGGTCTCCGGATCCACCAGCGCCGGTTGGACTTCGTAGACATCGAGCTGCATGCCGACCCGGACACCCTGGTCCTGACCCGCGTTCAGGTAGACCACGCCTTCGCGTACGTCGACGATGCGGCCGCCCCACCGCAGGTTCGGCATGCCGAGCAGGATTCCAGCGATGGCGTTTTGCAGCGCTTGTCGCGAGGCCTGCCCCAGCGGCGTGGTGAACGACGCGCTGCCGCTGTAGTTCTTCTCGTCCTTGATGAGATCGGCCGCGAGCCCGGTCTGGCTCGCCTTGCCCACGCCCTTGTGGGACATGAGCACTTCGCCGGTCGATGCGTCGATCAGCCGGAGGTCGATGATGACCTCGGCGGTCACGCGCTCCGCGGCGACCGAGAGTCCTTTGATGAGGTTGGTGAGCGCGCCGCCGGCGCCCGAGCGTTCGTAGGTAAAGCCGGTGATGTCGCCGGTGATGAGGACCTGCGCGCCGAGCAGCGCACCGGTCTGCGCCGCGGTTTCCTTGGTGACCGCGCCGGAAGCGCCGATCTGCTGCTCGGCTTGCACCGCCTGCATGGCGGCGCGCTCGAGCACGATGAACCGCCCGGTCCTGACCAGCACCGTCGTCAGCGCCTCGGTTAACCCGCGGGCAAACTCTGTGGGAGGCGGGATCGCGATGGTGACGGTGGTCTGGCGCACCGCGGGCTGGCCCGGGTACGGGCCGCCGCCTCCGGGCGGGGGATAGCCTCCCGGCGCGCCGCCGGGCGGCATCCCCGGCTGCATGGTCGTCGTGCTCTGCATCTTGAGCGCCGACCCGGAAAGATCCAGCACCGCCACGCGAAGTTTCTGGGTCGGTGTTCCCAAGGGTGTCGCCTGCGGGGCGGCGACGCCCACCGCGGCGAGCGACAGGAAGGCCAGCGCCGTGGCGTGCCGGGCGAAAGAAGTCATGGGGCGATGGAGGGCCATTGGGAGCGTGGCGCGGTG
>CAYNNS010000017.1:18587-21251 GCA_964398345.1 uncultured Gemmatimonas sp.
GCCGGGCGAAAGAAGTCATGGGGCGATGGAGGGCCATTGGGAGCGTGGCGCGGTGGCGCCGATCGGATTGGCTGTGAGCTGAACGCTGGCACCGGTTGCATCACGGCGGGTCACGGAATAGCCGGTCGCGCCGAGCCCGCCGAGCGCGATCAGGGTCCCTCTCCCCGTCCTCATGGCAGCGTTCTCTCGGCAAAATTGTTCGCGGGTCTGGGATCGGGCGTGTCGCTGCTCGCGAACACCGCGAAGGTCTTCGGGATCCCGGCCGAGGGCAGCGTGGTGATCACGAAGACCTCGCGCGCGGTGCGCACCGGGAGCGTCCCTATGTCGCACATCACCTTGGCGCGCAGCTCGCTCACACCGGGCGGGCTGGCGCTCGCGGAGCAGCCCATCGCCGTGCGGGTTACTCCGACTCCCAGGGGCAGCAGAATCTCCACGTGCACCGCGCGGGCGTCGTCGTGGTTGTCGGAATACACCACCACCCGCGCCACCAGGCTCTGGTCGAGCTGCGAGACGTCGAGCGCCTGGATCTGCACATCCGCCTGCCAGGTGCGCGGAGCCTGGGCCCGGGCCGCAACCGGCAGGAGGAGTACCACGGCCACGGCACCACACCTCGCGCGGTTCATTGCTGCGCCGGCATGCGGATCACCTCGATCCGCGCGTCGCCGTGCTTGACCGGCTTGCGGCCCTCGGCGAGCGCGGGCGGCAAGATCGTCGCGGCGATGATCTTCTGGTCGGAAACCCCGTTCACCAGCAGCGCCGCCCAGACCTTCTCGAGACGCTTGCGCGCCAGCGCCGTGTCTGGCGTGGCCCCCTTGTCGGGGATTTCCGCCGGCACGTGGACCAGGTAGGTGCCCTCCGCCATCGGCAGCGCTTCACCCAGCGCCGCGAAGGTGGGCTCATAACCCGGCTCCATCTCGGCCGTCCCCTCGATGAACTTCACGCCCTTGATCACCAGCTGGCCTTTGCCCAGCTCGCGCAGGATCGCGATCTTGTCCATCGGTTTGCCGCCGAAGAGCCCCTTGAGCCCTTTCACCGCGCCGGGCGCGGCCACCGCCGCCAGCCCGATCGGCGTCGCCATCGCCACCGCGCCCAGCGGATTGCCCATGCCGGTGGGTGGTGCTCCACCCAACCCCGCTGCACCCGGCACAACGCCGCTGAGCAACGCCGCGGTGCCGGTGGCTCCCGGCGCGGCAACCGGCTGACAGCTCACAGCGGCCGCCGCCTGGGCGTTGGCGAGTTGTGCGGCAGCCTCCGCCTGCGCCGCCGCACTCGTGTCGGGCTTCGTCCGCTTCACGGCCGTCTTCGTCAGGTTGACCAGCGCAGCCCCCGCCGAGCTTTTACCCGGCAGCACGCCCGCGAGTCCCGCGGCTCCAGGCACCGCCATCGCCGCGTATCCCGGCGGGCAGGCCGTTGCTCTACCTGGAGTAGTTCCGGTCAACGCGCCCGCGATGGCGCGGCCCTTGTGGCCGAGCAGGGTGTCCACCACCACCCCGGCGGCGGCGGTGGCCGCGGTGTCCGCCAGTTTCTTCACGATTTGATGCAGCCTGCTGGGCGGCTTCTTGGCTGGGGTGACGGGAGCCGCGGCGGGAGCTGGAGCTGGTGCAGGGGCCGGTGCGGGAGGCTTCGCCGGCGTTTGGGCGGCGGCGGTTGCGGAACCGGCGAGCAGGAGCAGGATCGGTACGCGCATGGCAGACCTCTGTTACATGAGGACGGGCCGCGCCAGTTCCGGCGATCATTTCGCGCGGCTAGAATGGGCGCTATCGTATTACCGACTCGTCACCTCGGGGTTGAGGAGTCATCATCTCGGAATCATCTCGAGGTAAGCAGTTGAGGCTTCGTACGTTCGGTGGGCTCTGGATCGAGGCGGCGGGACCGGCGGCGCCCGCCGAGGCGCGCAAGCGCTGGCTCGCCCTGCTCGCGATTCTCTCCGCCGCGGGGCCCAAAGGCGTCTCGCGCGAACGCCTGCTGGGCTTGCTTTGGCCCGACGCCGACGAGGAGCGCGCGCGTCACGCCCTCTCCCAGACCTTATACATCCTGCGCCGCGAGCTCGGCGGCGAGCCCGTAGTCGGAGGCGCCGAGCTCAGGCTCGACGCCGCCGTCATCAGCAGCGATCTGGGTGATGTGTTGGCGGCGCTGGCCTCAGGGGACCGGGCCCGCGCACTCGAGCTCTACAGCGGGCCTTTCCTCGATGGCTTCTACCTCGAAGGGGCCGAAGAGTTCGAGCGCTGGGTCGAGGAGCAGCGCTCCCGGCTCGCCAACCAGATGCTTGCCGCGGGTGAGGCGCTGGCCAAAGCGGCGGCTGGTGCCGGAGATCACGCGGCGGCCGCGGCGGCGTGGCTCAAGCTCACCGAGCTCGATCCGCTGCGCGCCAGATTCGCCACCGCCTACATGAACGCCCTCGCCGCGCAGGGCGATCGCGCGGGCGCCCTGGCCCACGCGCGCAAGCACGAGGAGATCGTGCGCCGCGAGCTCGATACCGCGCCCGATCCCGAAGTCGTCGAATTGGCGAAACAGCTGCGGCGAGCCAAGACTGCGGTCAGCGCGATTCCTGCTGACATATCCGCTGCGCGACCGACCTCACCGACCTCACCGACCTCACCCACCCCCCGCCCTTCCGTTCGCCCTTCGCCGTTCCCCGGATACGCTTCCTTCGCCCTCCTAGCC
>CAYNNS010000018.1:0-684 GCA_964398345.1 uncultured Gemmatimonas sp.
GCCCGCTGCACGAGCGAGCTGCCGCCGCTGCGGCCGGTCGGGCCCTCCCTGGTTGCGTGTCACTACGCCGAAGCGACACCCTCGTGAGCCGCCACGCGGTGCATGTGATCGACGCCTTTACCGACGTCGCCTTTGCCGGGAATCCGGCGGCGGTCATCCTGCTCGACGCGCCGCGCTCGGAGCGCTGGATGCAGCAGCTCGCGCGCGAAATGAATCAGGCCGAGACTGCGTTTCTCACCCGTGCCGGCGATGGCTTCGGGTTGCGCTGGTTCACTCCGCTCGTCGAGGTGGAGCTCTGCGGCCACGCGACGCTCGCGAGCGCACACTACCTCTGGCGGCAAGGAGTGCTGGGAGCGGGACAGGAGGCCCGGTTTCAGTCCAAGAGCGGCCTGCTCACCGCGACGGAGAACGGAGGGTGGATCACGCTCGATTTCCCCGCGACGCCTCCCGCTCCCTGCACTGCCCCGACCGGGCTGCTTGCAGACCTCGGCGTAACGAGCGGCACCGTGCTGCGCAGCCGGTTCGATTACTTCGTCGTCCTGGAGGACCCCGCGACCCTGCGCGGGTTAGCCCCCGATTTCGGCCGGCTCGCCGGCCTCGAGGCCCGCGGCGTGATCGTTACCGCACCGTCCGATCGGCCTGGGGTGGATTTTCTCTCCCGTTTGTTCTCGCCCGGCGTCGGGG
>CAYNNS010000018.1:694-20847 GCA_964398345.1 uncultured Gemmatimonas sp.
TTTTCGGCTCCCGCTGTCGGGGTAAACTCAGACCCGGTGACCGGGTCGGCTCATTCGCCCTTCGCTCCGTACTGGTGCGCCCGGCTCGGCCGCAAGCAGCTCCTCGAGCATCAGATCTCGGCGCGCGGCGGAACGGTGCGCGTGGAGGACGCCGGCGAGCGGGTCTATCTCAGCGGCAAGGCGGTGACCGTGCTCGAGGCCGAGCTGGTCAACGGGGCCGAAAGTTCTCCGTGAAGAGGTAGATCGCGAGAATCGCCGAGAGGCCCAAGGCGATGGCAAGCACGGCGAGGTTGGCCAGTTGCCGCCGGATGGTCACCGATATCCGAATCCCTCCGCGCTCCTGATGCACTTCCCACTTCGTCGCGACCAGAAGTCCGGTCACGACGGCGAGCAGCAAGCCACCCAATACGAAGACCGGACTGTCGACGACCTTGGGCGGCGAGCCACCGGACAATCCCAAGGTCACCAGGATCAGCGCGGGCACCAGACCGACGCCGCCCAGCAGCGCCAGCAGCGTTGCGTGGCGCAGAAACCCCTTGCCCTCCGAAGCTTCGGGCACGAGCGAGCCGGGCCGATTCATAACGAGCTCCCTGATGGCGTGTTAAGTGCCAGCTGCCGGCGTCGCTGTACCAGCGGGTTACCGGCGCCGGGAACGAAATAATCGAGATTCCCCTTCCAGCTGACCAGCAGCACCGCACCGGCCGGCTGCACTCCCGCGGGGAAATGCAGCTCCCAGGTCCAGCTCTCGCCTGCCCGCAGCGCACTGTCCGGCACGCTGTTGCTCGGGCGGTATTCCTTGCCGGCCGCGTCGCGCAAACGAAAGGCCAGTTCCGCGGGGAATTCGGGGGCTTGCACGGCATTGCTCCGGAAGCGCACCGTGACGCCCAGGTCCGCCGCGCGCTGCACGCCCTCGACCGAGACATGCAGGTGGCAGTCGAGCCCGCAGAAGCTGACGGTCTGGCCGGGCGGCAACACGGTGCGAGGAGCGAGGGCCAGCCCGGCGATCCAGAAGAGTCCGTAGATCGAGACCACCGCCGCGCCGGTCAGGAGGGCCCGACGGGACAGCCTCGTGTCGCCTCGGATCAGCCCCCAGACGCATACCAGTATTGCAAGACCTACGATGCCGGCTGTGCCCAGGAAGAGCAGAGCGCCGAGGAAGGGTGGAAGCATACCGGGCTCCAATCAGCGAGAGAGCCGAAGCTGGCCATGCTGGGCCCGTCGCAGCGGCAGGCCACCGAAGCGCCGCTGCCGGCTCCGGAACGCACCCAGAATCTCCTCGAGCTCAGCCGCGTCAAAGTCGGGCCACATGGTGTCGCGGAAAAACAGCTCGGCGTAGGCACATTCCCAGAGCAGAAAATCCGAGAGCCGTTGCTCCGCGCCGGTCCGGATCAGCAGATCGACGGACGGCACCGAGGGCCGGCCGTGGTCGACCAGGGCGAGCAGCTGCTCGAAGCGCTCGCGGGTCAGCTCGGCGGCGTCCCCGCCGGCCGAATCCTCCGCGAGGCGCGCGGCGGCGCGCAGGATCGATTCGCGCGCGGAGTAATCCACGGCGAGGCGCACCCGCAGGGTCTTCCCCTGCGCGGTCGTCGCCTCGGTTTCGGCGATCTCCCGCAGCACCGCGACCGGAAGCCGGTCGCGGCGCCCGATCACTTCCACCGCGACACCGTTGCGCAAGGCGCGCTCACGCTCCTTGCGGAGGTACGAGCGCAGCAACCGCATCAGCGCCGTCACCTCCGGCATGGGCCGGTTCCAGTTGTCGCTGGAAAACGCGTAGAGCGTGAGCGTGCCGATCCCCAGTTTCGGCGCGGCTTCGATGATCTGCTCCACCGTGCGGCCTCCGGCGCGGTGCCCCGCGGTGCGGGGCAGACCGCGGCGCTCGGCCCAGCGACCGTTCCCGTCCATGATGATCGCGGCGTGCAGCGCTTCACTTTGTTTCACAAAGTCTTTCCTCAAAAAAAGAGACGGTTCAGCCGCCGGTTCGGGTGGTCCGGATCAGGCCTTCCATGTGCGACAGGTAGCGCTCCAGGGCGTCGCGCCCCACCGAGGTGAGCCGGAACTCGGTGCGGGGTACGCGGCCGGCGAACGATTTCACACACACGAGATAACCCGCTTCCTCGAGCCTGCGAGCGTGGACGCTGAGATTGCCGTCGCTCGTCCCGAGCAGGGCCTTGAGCTCGTTGAAGGCGAGCGACTCGTTGACCGCGAGGGCGCTCACGATCGCCAGCCGCACTCGCTCGTGGATGAGCCGGTCGAGCTCCAGCGAAGCGCGCGAGCTGCCTCCCCCGCGCACGGCCGAAAGGCTGGGCCGTGCGGGGACGCTGGCTTTGCCTCGCTCGGAGTGCGCCCGGGCCGCGGAACGTTTAGCCACCGTACTTCCTCGCGATCAGGAGCCCGAATCCGATTTGCAGGCCGCCGAATCCGAACGCCATGAAGTAATTGCCCCAGGCGACCGGTGCCAGAAACGCCAGCGTCCCCAGCGCCATGAAGCTGAGTCCGAGCAACGGCACCACGCGGATCGAGTGCGCGCCGGCCGTGGTGACGCCGGTACCATAGAGCAGGAGCCACAGGCCGGGCAGCCGGGGCACCAGCCCCGCGCGGTAGAAAACCGCCGTCAACGCCGCGCCGGCGAGGATCGGCGGAACGAACGCCCGCACGAAGAGCTTGCCCGCACGGGTGAAGAGTGGAGTCTTGGCGACATCGGCCTTGCGCACCATCGCCACACCACCGATGCCGAGCGCGAGGATGGCTTCGGCCAGCCAGATGGCAATCCACTCGGCTCCCGAGGCCTGGCGCGAGGCGATCCAGCTTGCGATCAAAGCGGTGACGCCCATGGCGACCCCGCCCCAGCCGGGCACGGACGTGACGGTGCCCGCCCTCGCGATGGTATCGCGAATGAAGGTCAGATCCTGCAGCGCCCGGTTGTGGAGCGGCGTGGGATCGGGGGAGGCTGGCATCGGCCTTGGGACCGCCATATAAAGGAGGATACCGCGTCGGCCAATTCCTGTCAAGTGCTTTGCGATACAAAGAAGATTAACTCCGGGCCGGATCCGACCGTCCAACCGACCATGACACGGCTCACCACTCCCCTGTTGCTGCTGCTGATCGGTGCACCACCGGTCGGGGCGCAGCAGCCCCTGACACCGCGCGACAGCGCGTTGCACGTTCTGAATCGCCTGGCGTACGGGGCCACCCCCGGACTGGTGGACCAGCTGCTGCACGAAGGGGTGCTGCACTGGATCGATCGCCAGCTCGCGGTGAGCGACATCGAGGACCCGGGTCTCAAGGGCGAGCTGGCCGGCTACGAGCTGCTGCGGACCTCGACCGGTGAGCTGCTGCGCAGCTATCTCGAAGTGCAACGGCAGCGGCGGCTCGAAAAGCGCGATGCCGCGGCCGACAGCATGATGACACCCGAGCAGCGGCTGCGGAATGCCACCCCGGAGGAGCGGTCCCTGCGGCAGCTGGCGGGCCAGCTTCCGGGACTGGTGCTGCTTCGCGCGACCCGCTCCGAGCGCCAGCTCGGCGAGGTCATGGCCGACTTCTGGAACAATCACTTCAACGTCTTCGTCGCCAAGAACCTCGACCGGGTCTACCTCCCGGGTTATGTGGAGGAGACCATTCGGCCGCGGGCGCTGGGCCGCTTTGACGACCTGCTGGTGGCGACGGCGAAGAGTCCCGCGATGCTGGTGTACCTCGACAACGCCCAGAGTGTGGCGGCCGGATCGCGTCCGCCGGAGCCGCCGCGCGCGGCGCGGTTCCGTGTCCTGTTCGGAGGACGGGGTTTCCCGCCGCCTGATTCGCTGCGGCAGCTGGCCCAGCGCCGTCCCACGGGCATCAACGAGAACTACGCGCGGGAGCTGATGGAGCTGCACACGCTGGGCGTGGACGGGGGATATTCTCAGTCGGACGTCACCGAGGTGGCACGCGTGCTCACCGGCTGGAGCGTTGCGCCCCCACCCCGCGGCGGCGGCTTCGAGTTCCATGACTGGGCCCATGATCAGGGCGCCAAGACGGTCATGGGCACCGCGTTTCCCTCAGGCCACGGCGAGGACGAGGGGATGCGTTTGCTGCGGATGCTCGCGGCGCACCCCAGCACCATGCACTTCGTGAGCGGAAAGCTCTGCGCCCGCTTTGTGGCGGATACGCCCCCGGATGGCTGCATCGACGACGCGGTACGCGCCTGGAAGCGCAGCGATGGCCGTATCGCCGAGGTGTTGCGGGCGATCTTCCATTCGCCGGACTTCTGGGCCGCCGGCAACGTCAACAACAAGGTGAAGACCCCGCTCGAATTCGTGGCCTCCGCGGTACGGGCCGTGGGCGGCGTTCCCGACACCACTCCACGACTCGCCGGGGCGGTCGCGCGCCTGGGCGAGCCGCTCTATCAGCACGTGGCCCCGAACGGCTACCCCGAGCAGCAGGAAGACTGGGTAAACAGCGGTGCGCTGCTTGCCCGTATGAACTTTGCCGTCGCCCTCGCCGCCAATCGCTTGCCCGGCGTCACGGTCGACCTCGACGCGGTGCTGCCGCTCTCGCAGGATCCGCCGGCCCTGATCGAATCGGTGAATCGGCTGATTCTGGGGGGCACGATGTCGCCGCAGACCCGCAGAGTCATTCTCGACCAGCTCAGCGGCGTCACCGATCCGGCACAGGCCCGGGCGCTCGCGGTCGGCCTGGCGATCGGCGGGCCGGAGTTCCAAAAACAGTGAACGGCGAACAGCGAACGGCGAACGGCGAACGGTAACCCTATGCCAATCTCACGTCGGGTCTTCGTGCGCGCTGGAGCGTTGGGCCTGGTCAGTTACGGACTGGATCCTCTCTTTCTCGACCGCGCGGCCTATGCCCTAACCCGCCGTACCGCCGCACAACCCAACCGCCGCACCCTGGTCTGCCTCTTTCAGCGCGGCGCGGTCGACGGGCTCAGCATGGTCGTTCCCCATGGCGAAGCCGAGTACTACCAGGAGCGGCCCCGCATCGCCATCCCCCGGCAGAGCGTTGTGGACCTCGACGGACATTTCGGGCTGCACCCGATGCTCGCGCCGCTCAAGCCCTTCTGGGACGCCGGAAGCCTTACGGCGATTCATGCGGTGGGCTCGCCGGATGCGACCCGCAGTCATTTCGACGCCCAGGATTACATGGAGTCCGGCACGCCGGGCCTGAAATCCACCACCGATGGCTGGGCGAATCGTTACTGTCAGCACGCGCAGGAGCACCGCGACACGCCCTTTCGCGCGGTGGCGTTCGGACCCCAGCTGCCGCGCCTGCTCGCGGGGTCGGCTCCCTCGCTCGCCATCGACGACTTGCGGAGCTTCGGCATGCGCGCACCGGGAGCCGCCCAGGACAAGCTGACCCGGGCGTTCGAGGCGCTCTATCAGGGCGGCGCGACCGGGCTGCTCGCGAGCTCAGCGGAGGAGAGCTTCGAGGCGATCCGGATGCTGAAGACCGCGAACCCCACCGGATTGAGTCCGGAGCACGGCGCGCAGTATCCCCGGGGCCGGCTCGGCGACAGCCTGCAGCAGATCGCCCAGCTGATCAAGGCCGACCTGGGAGTCGAAATCGCCTTTGCGGATGTCAGTGGCTGGGACACCCACGTCAACCAGGGCAACGACCAGGGCCAGCTGGCGGCCCGCTTGACCGAGCTTGGCCAGGCGCTCGCGGCCTTTGCGACGGATCTCGGCGAGCGCATGGCGGACGTCTGCGTGCTGACGATGTCCGAGTTCGGTCGTACCATCCGGGAGAACGGCACCAACGGCACCGACCACGGTCACGCCACGGCGATGCTCGTACTCGGTGGCAATGTGAACGGAGGCAGAGTTGCGGGGAAATGGCCCGGGCTCGCCCCGGAGGCCCGCTTCGAAGGCCGCGATGTAGCCGTCACCACCGACTTCCGCGATCTCTTCGCGGAAATCCTGACCCGGCACCTGGGGGCACGCGACCTGAGCGCCGTGTTTCCGGGTTATGCGGTGGATGCGGGACGCTTTCCTGGAGTGCTGAAGGCGTGACCAGTGACGAGTGACGAGTGACGAGTGCCAGAGGCTCCTGGCTACCGGTCACTGGTCCCTCGTCACTCGTCACTCGTCACTCGTCACTGATTACGGGTTCCGATCAATACACGCCGTGAAGTTCGGATTGTTCTGCTCGTCGAACGGCACCGGCAGGTTTACCTCGGAGCCGAAGACGCCACCCTTGTTGTTGCCATCGATAATGTAGGGCGCACCGCCGCCACCCGGGAACACCGCAGTGGCACTGCGTCCATATTGCCGGACCAGACGCCGCAGGTCACCGAGCCGGTGGCCGGTCAGATACAGCCAGAACGCCCGTTCCCGGAACATCAGATCCTCACGAGCCCCCTGACTGCCGGGATCGCCAAGCTGGGTGAGCGGCGGGAAGTTGGCCGCCATGGTCGCCGCCGACGGAAAGTTCGTGGGGAAGGTGCTCGGCGTGAGCCCCGCCGTGGAGCGCAGCGTGTTGAGGGTGTTGAGCCAGGTCGCGTTGTCCCCCGTCCGGAGCGCGGCTTCCGCTTCGATCAGTCGCGCCTCCACCCCGTTTGCCACGGCAACCGGGGCCGTTTCGCTGGCGTATTTGCCCTCGTAGTAGTCGGGCGTCGAATTGTCAAAGCCGACGTTGTTCGCCGGCACGCGGGCCCAGGGCACCCGCGGATCCTGTGCGCCGCGGAAGTTCAATCCGTTGCCGCCATCGACGTTGGCAACGCCGAAGCGCTCGCTCTGATTCATGAACACGAAGAGCCCGTTTTGCTGCCGGCCCAGGGAGAGCGTATGCGTGGTGCTGTAGGCAAAGGTGGTGGGGACCCCGGACACGGTCGCGGCCGCGCTGGCGGGCTGATTGAGGTCGAGCTGGGCTCGCGCCTTGCCGATCTTGGCGAAATTGGTCTGGTTGGCGCTGGCCGGATACGCCAGGGCAGAGTCGAACCGGGAGATCGCCCGGTTGAGCAGCTCGGTGGTGGTGAGCCCCGGCCCGAAGGTGAGGGTTCCGTCTTCCGTGGCGGTGCTGACCGGGACGCCAGAGCAGTAATTCTCCGCCATATAGACATAGATTAACCCGGCGAGGTTATACGACTCGGCAATCCGCGAGTCGGTCGTCGGCGTCGTGCTGACGGTCTTGATGACTTCCGCCGCGCGCTCCGCCGAGCGCCGGGCCTTGTGCAGCAGCCGGAACACGGCCAGAAGCGTGGAGTTCTTGAGATCGATCGGCCCCCGCTGGTCGTACTCTTTCCGGGTCGGAAACGTCTCGACGTTGCTGAGCTCGTCGGCGAACGATCCCGAAACCAGGATTTGTCCTTCGGTGCCGCCGTTGTCTCCCACCACCGCCAGGGAAAAATCACCGACGGCTCCGGCATACAGCGCGTTGAGCCCCGCCGGCGAGGTCACGTCGGCGGGATCGATGATGTCGGGGTTCTCCACTTTGAGGATCTCGCTCGGCGAGCACGCCGCCAGCGCGAGTACCCCAGCGAGCGTGAGCCCGAATTGAGCCGTGCGCGTCATGGTATCCTCGCTCCGGTCAGAAGGTCAGGTTGGCGCGCACGACGAACGTCCGAATCGGCGGCTGTGTGAGGAAATCCCGCACCTGGAAGCCATTGAAGCTGGCCTGCCCGAGCTGATTGAGCTCCGGATCCACCCCCTTGTAGCCGGTCCAGGTGTGGAGGTTGCGCCCAGCGAGCGTGATGTTGGCTCGCTCGGCCCCGATGGCCCGGGCCCAGCGATCCGGCAGATTGTAGGTGACGGACAGCTCTCTCAGCTTGAGGAAGGTTCCGTCTTCGATGAACCCCCAGTTGGTCGCGCTCCCGTGCAGACGCCGGGCGACCGCAATGGCTTGATCCTCCAGCGACGCCTTCGGGTCCATGATTCCGCGGCAGTTGTTCCCGGTCGAAATGCAACGGAACTCTTCGGTCGAGTTGTACTGCCGGAAGCCGCCCTTGTAATCGAGCTGGCCCAGGATCCGGACACGGCCCCGGAACAGAGTGGCGATCTGGTTCAGGGAGAACTCCCGGGTTGGCTGCGGCGAACCGCGATACTCGGCGGTGTCGCCCACCACGATCTCGCTGAGCTCGATGATGCCGTTCTTGTTGGCGTCGTCCCACGACTTGAGGGGCCGGTCGTAGAACGCACCGAGCGGCCTCCCGATGGTGTGCCGCTGCACCCCGGAGATGATCGGCGGAATGGGACGGCCGGCCGCATCGAACCCCAAGTCATCCAGCCGGTTCTTGATGGTGCTCGCGGACAGCACCGCGTCCCACGCAAAGTTGCGGTTGTCCACCACTCGCGCGTTGACCGTCAGCTCGATTCCCTGGTTGCTCACCGACCCCAGATTCTCAAACCGCGTCGTCGATACGCCCAATGATGGCGCCAGCACACGGGCGATCAGCGCGTCGGTAGTTTCCTTGTGGAAGTAGGTGAAGTCGGTGTTGATCCGGTCATGGAACAGGCTCAAATCCACACCCAGCTCGCGCTCGCGCGACTTCTCGGGCTTGAGCCCGGCGAGCCCGAGGCTGCCAAACGTGACCGCCGGCGTCGACGCGTTAGCCACCGCCGAGGCCGTCGGCGAAAGGTAGGTCAGCGCATCCAGCGCGCCGGGCTGGAGACCCGACTGTCCGTACGCTCCGCGCAGCCGCAGCAGCGACACCACGCCGCCCTTGGGAAAGAACGGTTCATCCGAAAGCACGTACGAGACGCTGGCCTTGGGGAACACGATCGCCTTGAAGGCACGGCCAAACGAGCTGTTGTCGTCAATCCGAAGTGCCCCGGTGACAAACAGCCGATCCTTGTAGTTCAGCTGCTCTTCCGCAAATGCCCCGATGCGAATGGTCGTGGTGGTGGTTTGACTGGCCACAAGAATCGCCGCACCGTCGATGTCCTTGCTTCCGAAACTCAGCCGCTGCCCCTGGGCCTGGCTCTGGTAGAAATTGTCCTTGTAGTACTGCCCGCCGACCGAGCTGCGGGAGGTCAGGTGTTTCATCAGGCCGTAGTTGGCGGTGAAGCCGCCATCCACGGTGATGGTCTTGAGCTGGGTCCGCGTGTCGGTCTTCTGTCCCAGCGGGATCGTGCTGAACGCGGGGCCGAAACTGGTGGGATCGTACGACGTCTCCAACCGGTCACCCACGTCATAGCCGAGCGTACCGCGGCCCGAGAGCCAGGAGAATGGTCTCCACTGCAGCTGGCCACTTCCGGTGAACCGCTCGATCCTCTGGGTGCGCTCCAGTGAGAAGATCTCTCCCGGCGCGAAGAAGCCCCAGCCCGCCACCCCGAGCGTGTCGGTGCTGCCGAAGTAGCCACTGGGCAGCATGCCGAGCACGTTGTTGTCGTTCTGCGGGAGACGCAGCTTGCCGCTGACGTAGCCGATGTTAGCCTGGACGTCGACGTTGGACCGCAGGTGGGTGCTGAGGTTGGAGCGCAGGCTGATGTTCCGCGTGGTATTGGGGCGCTGCACGTTGACGGGCAGCGAGCTCAACTTGCGCGCGGCGAGCAACCGCGTGCGATCGGTGTCCGGGAGATCGAACGTGCCGATCTCGTCGGTGAACTCGCCCGAGAAGAAGTACTGCACCAGCTCGGTGCCGCCCGCGACATTCGCGCCGTAGAGCTGGCGATAGCCGGTACCGATCGGCGTGAGCTTGGGATCTTCCAGGATGTTCGTGTGGAGCACTTGCTCCTGCGTGCAGGTGAGCGCCGCAACCTGGGTCAGCAAGCAGGTCTTCAACGCTCCACCGGGCGTGCCATTGGTGATGGTGCGGCCGATGCTCCGGTAATTGTTCGGATAATTGTTCTTGTCCTGGAGCACGCCACCCTCGAGGAACACGTTCCAGCGCGGCTTCCCGGCGACGCCATGTTTGGTCGTGATGCGGATGACGCCATTCGCCGCCTCGGTACCATACAGCGTGGCAGCCGAGGGACCCTTCACGATTTCGATCGACTCGATCTCGTCAGGGTTGATGTCGTTGAGCCGGCTGGGGGCTTGCCCGCCAGTGCCCAGGCTGCTCGACGACGCGTTCGTGTTGACCTTGATCCCGTCGACGTAGATGATCGGCTCATTGGAAAGCGAGAGGCTGTTCGCCCCGCGGATCCGGATCCGGCTTCCCGTCCCCACCGTCCCCGAGCTCGGCAGGACCACGACACCCGCCGTACGCGCCTGCAGGAGCGTCGACATGGTGGTGACCGGCTCGAGCGCGGTGATGGAGTCGGCCCGAATGACGCCGACGGTGTGACCGAGCTCGAGGCGCCGCTGCTCACCGGTTGCCGTCGTCACGATCTCTTCGATCGTGTAGGGCACCGCGGTGAGGGCGAAGTCGAGCGTTGCCGCACCGGAGCTGACGCTCACGGATTTCCGGTCTGCGCCGTACCCCACCGCAATGACGCGGACGTCGTAGTCGCCGGGGGATAGTCCCGAGATCGTATAGCGGCCGTCGAACCGCACGGCCACGACCTTGCCGGTCTGAGCCACCTGCAGCCGAGCCGCCTGAATCGGCTGGTTCGTGGCTTTGTCGGTGACCTGTCCGGTGATGGACCCTTGCCGAGCCCAAAGGGGTGCGGCGGTCAGGGCGCATGCGGCGATCAGCGCGAACAGGTTCCGCAAACGACTCATGCTCCTCATAGCGCGGTCCTCGTTCAGGTGAGTATGGGCGTGGAGCACGGAGACAATACCACGTTCCGTGCCGGTTGTAAGGGGTCCATATACGCCTGATTCCGCTAAAGCCATTCAAAAAGTGATGTAGTTCGAGCTATTCGACGTGTCAGTTTGACACTTGGAAGGACGCAGCTCTAGCGATGCGGAATACTCCGAAGAGCGGCCCGATAGCGGGCCAGGTCGGAGTGAAAAATGGAATCGGAAACCAGGTTGTTCACTTCCCAGGGATCGTGACCCAGGTGATAGAGCTCCTCGGTGCCGTCACCGTTGCGAATGTACTGGAGACTGTCCAGGACGATGCTCTGCAGTGACCCCTTCAGCACCGGAGAAGGAGGCCACTTGGGCAGGCGGCGATTGTACTCGACAAAGCTGAAGAGCGTATCCGTGACGCTCGCGGGGCCGGCGGGACCCCAGAGCGCGGTGAGCGAGTAACCCGGCAGGCCGGGGTTGGGAATGCCGGCCAGTTCCAGCAGCGTCGCGGGCAGGTCACGCAGCGAGGCGAGTGAGCCGATTTTGATTCCCACAGGGACGCGGCCCGGCGCAACGATCAGGAGCGGCACCCGCAGGACCGGAAGGAAGAGGCTGTTGCCGTGCGCGATGACGCCGTGCTCGCCGAAGAGCTCGCCATGGTCCGAGGTCACCACCACCACGGTGTTCGCCAGCAAGCCACGGCCCTCGAGCTCGCGCAGCAGCGCGTCGATTTCCCGATCGAGGTAGGTAATCGCGCCGTCGTAGGCGTCGACGCTGATGGCGAGGTCCTCGATCGGCACCGGCGGCGGGCCATAGGCGCGTACCAGGTTGTCCCAGTAGCGATCGACCGCAGGCGCGGGGCCCGAGAAATACATCGTGTCGTACGGCGCGGGCGGCAAATAGGGACCGTGGGCCTCGTTGTAATTGAGAAAGGCGAACCAGGGCCGGCCGCTTCGCTCCGAGACCCACCGCAGAAAATCCTGATTCAACCGCTCGGCGGGTGTCGCCTCGAGCATCCGGCGCCGGCCGACCAGACGGCCCACCCGATCGAGCGCGAAGAGCCGCCGCAGCAGCGCGGTTCTCCGCAGCATCGAGAGCAGCGTCGCCGGATAATCCTCGTATCGGAGAAAGCCCCGGTCGAGCCCGGTCGGACTCCCGGCCTGGGTAAAGTTTCCCACGAACCCGGCGGTGGCGTAGCCGGCTCGCTGCAGCACTTCGGCGAGCGTCGGAAAGGAGGCATCGAGCGGACGATCCCAGCTGACCGACAGCTCGCTCGGGTGCCGGCCGGTGAACATCACCGCATGCGAGGGAGTGGTCCACGGCGCGGCGGTGAGCACCCGTTCGAACAGCGCTCCGCGAGCGGTCCATTCCTGGAGCCTGGGTGTGGTCGGACGGGCATACCCGTACAGCCCCAGGCTCCAGGCCCGGACCGTATCGAGAACGAGGAGCAGCACGTTGGGGCGGCCCGGCTCGGCGACCGGCAGCCGGGCGAGCCCCCGGCGCTCGGCCGTGGCGCGAACAACCCGCTGCCCCACGGCCGTCACCAGGACGAGCGCCAGGACCGCCGGCACGCCGACCCGCAGAACGCGCTGCAGTCCGGCGGCCCGGGGCGCCAGGACGCGCGCGATCGCGACGCCGAGCCCCACACCCAGTACCGCCTCCGCCGCCGGGTGGATCCGTTCGCTCAGCAGCAGCAACGCGAAGACGCCGAGCCACGCGAAGTAACCCGTCACCACTTTGGGAGCGCGCAACCGGGGCGCGAGCCTGGCGATCACGAGCAGCAGGCCCGCCGCGACGCTGAAGATCAGGGCATCAGCCAGCGGCAGCTGCCAGACGAACTCCCGCCCCATCATCAAAGTCCGGTGCAGCAGGTGCTGCCGGATGGTGTGCACCACTACTTCGATCCACCCGGTCAGCAGGCCGGAGCCGAGCCCTGCGAGGAGGATCGTGGCGGCACGCCAGCTCGGAGCGGGAAGGTTCCTGGTCCGGTCAGGTTGCTTTGCCACTCAATTCACCTCGACCAGCGCAGCCGGAAAAGAAAACAGGCGCCCGATCGGGCGCCTGTCTTCCTGGTGATTGCCGGCGTGCTCAAAACGCGCGATGGCGACGCCGGGCGGTTTCGAGCTGGGCTTTGAGCAGCGCGTCACCGATCTGACGGGCGCTCCAAACCGGTTGCCCGTTCTCATACGCCGGAGGCGCGAAGTCGGATTGACCCGGACCACCGAAGCTGTAGAGCTCCTTCTGAAGAATGCTGAGCTCCTTGGCCGGGATCGGCATCTGGCGTGGGGTATCCGGCCAGAGGCAGATGATCGACGGGCACGCCGCCGTCAGCGCCCATCCTTCCGGGGTGCCGCGACGCCGGTTGTAGAACGGGAGCGAGTTGATCCCGAGCTCCTCGATTTCCTGCTCGTACTGGAGCGCGTTGAGCAGGGCCGCAGTGCCCTCGGCTCCGGTCAGCGTGCTGAGACCACCGCGCGTGACGCGGGTCTTGTTGATCTTGCTCGCCGCGAGCGCCGCGCTTCCGCCGCTCCGGAGCAGGCCTTCCGCCCAGAGCAGGTCGTTGACCGTCGCCGTGTAGACGGCGGCCAACCCCATGCCGTTTTCAGACGGGAGCCCGTAGCCGGGATAAGCCAGATAGGAGTAGCGGATCTGGCCCAGGTTGGACTGGTGATACTGTCCGCGCGCGGCGCGGAAGATGGCCTTGCCTGCAAACGCGAAGTCGGTACCCCCGTTTCCGGTCTGCCCGACGGTATTGACGCCGAGGAAGTCACCGGCCGGGCCCCAGGATCCGTCGCCGACCCGCCTATCGAACGCGTTGGGCTGCGGGTTACCGCCCGTCGGCCAGGGATCGGCGTGAATCTTCGCGGGGTTGGGCCCGTTGGTGATGAGGTGCGCCAGACGGGTATCGACCCGCATGGTGGTAATGTCGTTCGACCAGTTCTTCTCGCCGTCGATCATGTTGGTGCCGAGGTCGTCGTAGAACTTGTAATCGAACGGCGTCCCCGAGCTCATGCCCTGCGAGGCCTCGGTGGTCACCTTGGCCCAGTCCACCGTGGCGTTCTCCGCCGCATTACGCGGGTAGTTGGCCAGAACCTCTGCCTTCATCGTATGGATCAGCTGGATCATCTGCGCGCTGCTGTAGGACGGGCCGTTGGTAGCGCCCAGCCAGGTGGCCGGCGTCCCGGCGAAGGCCGTGGCCTGCATCAGCGCAATCGCCTGGTCGAATTTGGCGAGCGCCGAGTCACGCATTGTCGCGCGAGGCGCCGTGGCCAGGGTCAGCGGATTGCTCAGATCCGTTGCTTCGGTGACGATGAACCCCTGGTCGTAGTTGATCGCGATGTTGGCGAAGACCGCGCCCTGAAGCATGACGGAGACTGCTTCCAGCATCTTGGTATTCGCTACATCGCCGATGACGACGTTGTTCCCCCGGACGGCCCGGAGCACGTCGTTCACCGATGACAGCAGGCTGTAGTAGCCGTACCAGAAGTTCTCGATTTCGAACCGGTGGCCGTCGGTCGGGTCGTTGGCCCAGCCGCACCGGTTCGGGCACTCGTTCCCGTACGAGGTGTAGTACCGCAGGTTGAAGTTGTTCCACGACGCGGTGTAGCCATCGGCCATGGTGGAGAGCACCAGGGCGCCGTCGTAGCTCTGCCGGGTCTGGACCCAGCTCCGGACGGCGCCGGTCACCAGGCCCGCCACGGCGGCGGGATCAGAAAACGCTCGCGCTGCGTCGGGGGCGTTCGGGTTGACCACCTCGAGGCTCTTACACCCCGCACCGAGCACCGCGAGCGCTGCGGCGAGCCGAGACCACTCTGTCAACTTTCGCATGAACGATGTCCTCATGAGAGTCCGGGCTGTCCTAGAACGCGATCTCCACGACACCCGTGAAGGTGCGGAAGTGTGGATATGAGAACCAGTCGATCCGGAACTGGTACGGGTCGCCCTGCAGACCCGTCACCTCCGGGTCATACCCCGAGTACTTGGTGAAGGTGAACAGGTTCCGGCCGACCACGCCGAGCCGCACGTTCTCCAGCCGGCCCAGGCCGACCTTGCGGAGCTGGTCGCGCACCAGCGTGTAGTTGACCGACAGCTCTTTGATCTTCACGTAGGTGCCCGGCTCCACGAAGAACGCCTGCCCCTGCAAGCCATTGTAGAAGTAGTTGTAGTACGTCTGGGTCTTCTTTTCCGCCTCCGGCTTGCTGCGCTGATCGTAGATCCGGTCGCGGTTGTCGAAGAAAGGCCACTGCCGGGTGCCGTTATAGATGTTGCCACCGTGCGTCCAGTCCACCAGACCCGTCACGCTGAACCGCTTGTAGTTGAAGTTGCTGGCGAAGGACGCGTTGAAATCCGGGTTCGCGTTGCCGATCTGGACGAGATTGGTGGTCGCCTTGCAGCTGCCGTCGGTGTTGAACGTCTTGCAGACCACGTAGTCCAGCGGCTTCTCGACGCCCGGGCAGGCGGCGCCGGTGCCATCGATCTTGTTGTTGTCGCGGCAGTGGAACTTGGAGGCCAGCACGACGTAACCGTCCTCGTTGATCTTGTACAGCGCGTCGAGGCAGCGGCTGGCTTTGCACGCCGCGTTGGCCAGGGTCGGATTGTCGTACAGCTGGTCGAGCGAGGTCATCGCCTTCTGGCCGTACATCACGCCCAGGCTGACGCCCTTCCTGAGCAGGAAGACGTTGGGCTGCGAGTTGAAGCCGTTGAGCTTGTCCGGCAACGGATAGTCCGTGATGACCTGGCGGGTGCGGTCGCCGGTGACATTGACCGACCACGCCATGTTGCGGTTGTTGATGATCTGGTAGCCGATCGCCACCTCGTGCGTCGTGGACCGCAGCGCGCCGACGTTCTGCCATTGCTGCGCAAAACCGACGACCGAGGGCAGATCGACCAGCTGGATCTGGTCTTTGGTGTTCTTCCGCGAATAGGTGTACTCCGCGGTGAAGCGGCCGCCCGCCATTTCGATGTTGGTACCGACTTCGAACTCGGACGAGCGCGCGGGCTTGAGGAATTTGTTGCCGAGGGTCTGTTTGGTGAACGAGCCACCCGCGGTGTTCAGGGCTTCATACTGATAGTCGAAGCCAGGTCGCAGCCCTGCGGTACCGTAGGAGGCGCGCAGCCGGATCTCGTCGAAGCCCTTGATCTTGAGATCCTCATTGGCCCGCCAGGCACCCGACAGGCGATAGTACCACTGCCGCCGCGACTCCGGACCGAAGAGCGACGATTCATCGCGCCGCGCCAATGCATCGACGATGTACTTGTCGCGGATATCGAACGTCGTGATGGCGAACGCATTCCGGTTGCGGATCTCGGTGTTCTGTGAGGAAGCCGAGAACGTGCTCGGATCGGCCGAAGTGAATTCCGGCACTTTCTTCACGATCAGCGAGTTGGCAAACCCCTGCACGAAGGTTGAGGTCTGGTCCTCGAAGAGGTAGGCGACCTTGGTGGTGTTGGTGATGCCCGACCACGTCTTGGTCCCCGTCAGCGTGAAGCCCGCGTTATA
Organism: uncultured Gemmatimonas sp.; assembly: GCA_964398345.1. GTDB lineage: Bacteria > Gemmatimonadota > Gemmatimonadetes > Gemmatimonadales > GWC2-71-9 > JABFSM01. The sequence goes on from CAYNNS010000018.1 coordinate 16,794, forward strand.
GGTGCGGCCGGTGTTGGAGTTCTTGAGCAGGAATCCGTCCGTAGCCTGGCCCGTGTTGGACAGGTAGCCGAACGGCTGCATGTCGGTGAAGTCGCTCTTTTCCTGGTCGAAGTTGTAGTTGCCTTCGCCGGTGAGCCAGTCGAGCATGCGCCAGCGCAGCCGGCCGCCCGCCGTGAAGCGGCTACGCTCGGTTTCGCGCAGCTCGTTGGTCAGGTTGTAGAGCGGATTCTGGGCGTTGGAGATCTTGTCAGGAATGAACGCCCGGTAGGGGCTGCCATCCGGGTTATGGGCGAAGAGATCGATGTTGGGCTCGACGAACGTGATCGTGAAAAACGGCGCGCCGGGACCCTGCGCGGTGTTGTTGTTATTGGAGCGGCCGTAGAAGTTCGACAACTCGAGGTCGAGTCGCGGGGTGAGCTGCTGGTCGACGTTCAATCGGAAGTTCTGCCGGCCAAAACCCTTGAGCCCGAAGATCACGCCCTCGGTGTGGGTGTTCTCGAACGACGCGTTGAAGTTGGTGGCGCCGCGCCGCTGACCGACCGAGAGGTAATTGGTATAGAAGAGGCCCGGGTGCAGGATCTCGGCCTGGTGGTCGAAGTACTGCGGGTAGGGATTGTCCGCGACGCCGTCGGGCTCCGGAACGCGCGAGCCGTTCGCATCACGAACGAAACGGATGCCGCCGGGGTTAGCCGGATCCGGCTCGGTCTCGAAGTTCGTGGCGTTCGCGTTCGCGATCCGCTTGGTGATAAAGGAAGCACCGACCTCGTTCCGGGTGGTGACGAGGAGCTTCCCGTCGGCCAGGTTGCGGCCGCGCTTGGTGAAGATCTGGACCACGCCGTTGGCGGCATCGGAGCCGTACAGCGAGCTCGCCGCGGCGCCCTTGATGACCTCGACGCGCTCGATGTCCTCAGAGGAGATGTCGGCCAGTGTGGCGCGGCTGATGGTGCCGTCGATGATGACCAGCGGATCCTGTGAGCCCGCGATGCTGGTGGCGCCCCGCAGCCGGATGCTCGGGGGGGACGATGGATCGCCCGAGGACTGGACCACCCGCACGCCGGCCACCTTGCCGGCCAGTCCGCCCAGCGCCGTGACGGCCGGGGTTTCCTGGAGCTGATCCTGGGAAACCTTTCCGACGGCGAAGGGAAGCTTCTTGGTGGAGGTGGCCTCATTGACCCCGGTGACGACCAGTTCCTCCAGGCGCAACGGGTCGTCGCGCAGCTGGAAGTCGACGGTCTGCATGCCGGCGTTGATGGTGAGCGCCTTGGTGCGCGGCGCCTTGCCGAGGTATCGCGCCACGAGCGTGACGGACTGACCCTTGGCGTGATCTGCGCCGACGACGATGGTATAGGTGCCATTCGCTGAGGTCGTGGCTCCATAGGAAGCCAGCTCCCGAATGACGACCTGTGCGCCGCCGAGCGCCGAGCCGTTCAAATCGGTGACCTTGCCCGTGATGGTTGCTTGCGCATGGGCAGTTCCGGCCCCAAGGGCAAGCAGGGCGGCAACTCCTCCCAGCTCCAGAACTCTGGAAAACGCCGAACTTCTCTTCATATGGATCCTCGGCTGATGGAAGACGTGCTGAATCGCTGAGCGGACGGGCATGAAGCATGCCCCCTGGTGAGAGTTGCCAAGTTGTTGTGGCTAAACATGTTCAAATGGAACCGCCGGCGACCTCGTGTCACTCGAACACGATGCTGGCTACCGAGTCCGTGTCGCTCGGACACGCTGGTACCGTACGAACCGGCGGCCGCGACGGGTAACATCGCCTTGCCGCCGCTGGGTAACGGCTTCGTTTCAGTCGTGAAACCGGCACTAAACTGCGTTGCCACCGTCAATTGCGCAAGCCAGTGACGCCACAGGACTTTCCCGAACTGCCCTGGTTACCTAGACTTCAGCTGCGGGCTTTAGCCGCCGTCCCAAGAGGGTACGTTCCATGCCTCAAGCCTTCCGTATGCGCTCCGCCATCGGAACTACTCTCGCCGCCGGCCTGCTCGCGTTCGCCCTTCCGGTCTCGGCCCAGGTCCGCACCGCCGGGCTCATCGGCCGGATCTTCGATGAGCATACCAACCAGGTCCTCACCGAAGTCCTGATCTTTCTCGACTCGACCCGCAACGACGTCGCGGTATCGAGCCAGGGCCGCTTCGTGCTCAATAGCCTGGCAGCGGGTCGCCATCGAGTCGAGATCCGCGCCATCGGCTACCGGCCCCACTTGCTGGAGCTCACTCTGCTCGAGGGACAGGTGCTGGAGCGGGAGTTCGCCATGGTCTTCACGGGCGATAAGCTCCCCGACATCTCGATCGAAGCCCGCAACTCCAAACTGCTGCCCCGCTTTGCGGACTTCGAGCGCCGGCAGAAGAATGGCCTCGGCGCTTACATCACCCGGGACGAGATCCGCGCCCGAGGCTACCTCAACCTCGGCGACGCCGTCCGCACCATCAAAGGCGTGCGGGTGAATTGCGGCGCGATCGAGTGCATCATCCACATGACCCGCGCCGCCCCTGGTTGTTATCCGACGTTCTACGTCGACGGACGGTTGGCGCGGAGCTTCGCCGAGAGCACACCGATCGTCGACGTGCAGGGGATCGAGGTGTACCGTGGCGCGGCAGAAATGCCGGGTGAGTTCACCGGTGACGGCGCGATGTGCGGCGTGATCGTCATCTGGACCCGCGCCGCCCCGTAGCGGCACCAGTCCCGCTTCTGCGCCGACACCTTCTGCTCCTGCTCGGCCTCGCGCTGCCGGCCTGCCGCCAGCGCGAGGCAGCTCCGCCTGGCGAAACCGGACCCCCGGCCTGGTTGCTCGAACGCCAAGCCCGGCAGCGCGCCGCGGCGGCGGGATCTGCTACGTTGCACGATTTCAGCTTTGCCGACCGGATCGATTCGAGCGGAATCAGCTTCGAGAACCATTTCGTCGACGACGCCGGGAAGGACTACAAGAAGGTCCACTACGACCACGGCACAGGCATCGCGGCGGCTGACGTCGATGGCGACGGCCTGCCCGACATCTTCTTTGTTTCTCAGCTGGGTCGCTCGGAGCTGTGGAAGAACCTGGGAGGCGGGAAGTTCCGCGATATCACCGACTCGGCGGGTCTGAGCATGCCCGACGCGATCGCCGTCGGGGCCTCCTTCGCGGACATCGACAACGATGGTGACCCCGACCTTTTCGTCACGACCGTCCGCCACGGCAACCGGCTGTTCGAGAACCTCGGCAACGGAAAGTTCCGCGACATCACGGCGTCGGCCGGTGTCGGCTATAGCGGTCATTCCTCAGGGGCCGTCTTCTTCGACTATGACGGCGATGGAAAGCTCGACCTCTTCGTCACCAACGTCGGCGTCTATACCAGTGACGTGAAGGGACCCGGCGGATACTACGTCGGGCTGGAAGACGCCTTTCACGGGCATCTGTTCCCCGAGCGCGCCGAGGCCAGCATCCTCTATCACAATCTCGGCGGGAATCGCTTTCAGGACGTGACCCGGGAGACGGGACTCATCGACCTGAGCTGGAGCGGCGACGCCACCATCATCGATGCAAACGGCGATGGGTGGCCCGACTTGTACGTCGCCGACATGCAGGGGGCCAATCATCTGTGGCTCAACGAGGGGGGCAAGAAGTTCCGCGACGCCACCGCACAGTACTTCCCGCGGACGCCCTGGGGGGCGATGGTGGTCCTCGCGCTCGACTGGAACGGCGATGGCCGGAGTGATCTCTTCATCACCGACATGCATTCCGACATGGCGGTCAACATTCCCCCTGAGAACGCCGCCGCCGAACGCCAGAAGGACGATTCGTCCAAGATGTCGCCGCGGGATTTCCCGGCCGGCAAGGCCGGCTTCATCTTCGGCAACGCGCTGTTCACCAATCAGGGCAACGGCCGCTTCGTCGACCTTTCCGATTCCGCCGGCGTCGAGAATTACTGGCCCTGGGGACCGAGCAGCGGCGATTTGAATGCCGATGGCTGGCCCGATCCCTTCGTTGCCTCGAGCATGAACTTCCCGCACCGTTACGGGATCAACTGCGTCTTTCTCACGGAGTGCGGGCGCCGCTTGTCTCCCAGCCACT